>CAYSHJ010001291.1:0-7013 GCA_964430385.1 uncultured Planctomycetaceae bacterium | reverse complement strand
ACACAAAAGAAGCTGGTGCCCGAAGGGGTCGAAGGGCGAGTCGCCTACAAAGGACCTCTGCACAGTTTCATTTACCAATTGATCGGCGGCCTGCGAGCGGGCATGGGCTACCTTGGGACCGCGGACATCACCGAGCTACGGACGCAAACTCGGTTCCTGCAGATTTCACCGGCGACGGTTAGGGAGAACCATCCTCATGACATCGCGATCACTCAAGAGTCCCCGAACTACACTGCGGAGCACGCTCCGGACAATCTGTAGCTCCAGCCCGCTTCTAAGCATCGCGATCCTTGTCAGCGGAGCGACACTCGCTGAAGTGGACGCTGGCGATTCATTCTTCAAGCGGAGTGCGGTCCAGAAGCCGTCCGCCGCGACCACGCAGCGAGTGGCTCGAATCGCGAAGGTAAATAGCACCACGCGTCGCTCCAACTCGCCCGTGATCGCGCAAGCCGACGAGCCGCTTGAACGGCTCCGCCAGCGAAATGCCGAACAGCGATTTCGTAACGCGCTCGAAGAGCAGGAAGCGAACACGTTCGCGCCCGGCGGAGAGTCGATCCCGACGCCCGAAATACCGGTGGACGCCGATGCGTCCGGCGTCCGCACGGAGCCGGGACACCTCGTGCCGCAAGAAGAACGCATCGCGGCGCTCCAAGACCCGAAAGGGGATATTGCTCTGCCTGAGCCTGTGACCAACCCATCACAATTAAAACGCATTTCGGCCATTCAGCCGTATTTCGACTATCAACCGGAAACTTCGTTGAAGGGCGAGGTCTGTTGGGACTTGTGCCCTCGTCCGGATGGCCTACCGTGCAAGCCCGATGAAAACGGCCTGTTGCCGGAATGCCCCAACGAATTCCGATTCGGTGAGGAGCCATATTCGCCACGAGCAATCGGCGACTGCGTGTACTCCTGGCAAGCGTCCGACCTGTACCACAACCCGCTGTACTTCGAAGACCCGGCGTTCGAGCGTTATGGCCACACGCATTGTGAATTGATTCAGCCGTTCGTATCCGTCGGACGTGCGGGGCTGCAATTGGTTGGCCTGCCGTACCAGATGACAATCGATCCGGTCTGCAAACAGATGTACGCACTGGGCTATTATCGTCCGGGCGAGTGTGCTCCCAAGAAGTACTATCGCATCCCGTGGAACTTGCACGCCGCCGTCGCCGAAGCGGGTGTCTTGACAGGTTTGATCTACATCTTCCCGTAAACTCCAAGCAAGTTCTAACGGGTTTGGGGATTCGCATTCGCTCCAAAGTCCGGCGTCTTGAAGACGCCGGACTTTTTTGTTGCCGCGTTGCCCTACTCGACAACGAGCGATATCCATAGATCCCTTGCCGAGTCGACGACGGTCTGTTCTGTTATCTGCCTGTGAGAGAGTCGTATGACCGGTCGCAGGACCGCCCCGCGCTTCCGAGCATTGACAAAGGACATCATGTCGCCCGCTTCGCCCACCGCCGCTTTGACTCCGGCTCAGATTCTTGCCAACGATGTGCTTGCTCGGATCGACCTGCTGATTCAAGAGGCTGAGCTCCAAACCAAGCCACTGGAGGCTCAGCCGTATCGTGGACAACTCTTCGAACTGTTCGTCATCGCCGACGCGGGTGGGCTGATGAAAGGCGAGTCGCGGCCCGACCTCTCTCCCGAAGCACTCAGTCGAACGTTGGCCGAGCGTTGGGGCTTGTCAGCCGCGGCAGTATCGTCGCATCGGTCGCAATCCAAGATGTCTCCCGAACATCTCTCGAAGATGCGGCTGCTGTGGTCGTTCTTGCGGATGTGGATGGAATGGCAATACGCCTGGAGCCGCTGGTCGGAATTCCATGACGGTCCGGCAAAACCGCCGTCCGCGACCGAAACGACTGCGACGAGCTCATCGTGATGCAAACTCCGTCACAACCGCTCGACGTGCTGGTCATCGCCCCGCATCCCGATGATGCGGAGATCGGCGTCGGAGGCACGATTCTCGTATGCCGCCAACAAGGGCTGAGAGTCGGGGTGATTGACCTCACGAACGGCGAACCGACTCCGCACGGTTCGCGCGAACGCCGAGCCGCCGAGACCGATGCGGCCACGAAGATTCTGGAACTCGATTGGCGAGCGAACCTCGGTCTGCCGAATCGCAGCTTGCAGAGCGATCTCGATTCGCGTCGCACGCTGGCGACGGTGTTTCGGTTGACTCAACCGAAGATCATTCTGGCGCCGTATTGGGACGACGCGCATCCTGATCACGTCGCTGCCAGTCGACTGGCGGATGATGCGAGGTTCTGGTCAAAGCTCACAAAGTCCGACATCCCCGGCGAGCCGTATTGGCCGCCGCGAATGCTCTACTTCTTCAGCCTGCACCTCCGCATTCATCCGAAGCCGGCGGTCGTGCTCGACATCTCCGAGCACATCGACCGCAAAATGCAGGCGATCGGTTGTTACCCAAGCCAATTCATCACCGGACGCCCGCAAACTCCGCCGACAGTGCTCGACGACATCAAAGACCGCGCGCGTTATTGGGGCTGGACCATCGGCGTGCCTTATGGTGAGCCCTTGGCCAGTCGCGAAGAAATCGGCCTGCGAGACCTGCGAGCAATCGTGTAACCAAAGAGAACTTATCCTCATGACACATGTGCGTCTCGAATTCTTCGGAGTCCCTCGCCAACGTTCCGGCATTGCGGCTTTCGATGTCGATGTCGATGTCGGGACACCGACGCTTGGCGAAGTGCTACTCGCCGCCGGTAAGCAACTGCCGGAATTCGGTGGTCATTGTCTCAACGGCGACAGATTGCAACCTGGTCTGATCGCCAACATCAACGGCCGCACGTTCACGACGGAACCTCACACACTATTGACCGACGGCGATGCCGTCCTGATCCTATCGGCTGATGTCGGCGGTTAGTTCGGCTTCCCTTTCGAAGTTTGTCTATGTGTCATTCGTCGTCTCCCTGAATTCGTTGGGACACGAGCCAGTCCGCGAGTCCAAGAATCCCAACGAATTTAGGGAGACGACGAATGGGGTGAACCACGAATTGACCTTCATCCACGATTGGGGAGTTAAGTTGCGGACGATGCTCGCACAAGGCGAACGATGCCCATTCTTTTCGGCTATCACAGTCAGTATCTGCGAATCGACTTGTCGACACAGCTAGTCGCAACGCGGCCCTTGTCCGAAGACGTTCTGCGACGCTTTATCGGTGGAGGCGGACTAGGGACGTGGCTGTTGTTGACCGAAGGGGCTGATCAAGTCGAGCCGCTGTCTCCCGAAGCACCACTGGTCTTCGTGTTCAGTCCGCTGGTCGGCAGTCCGTTGACGACGTCGGCCAAGTTCGCCGTGATGGCTCGATCACCGCTGACAGATCGGATTAACGATTCGCTGTCCTCGTCGCACTTCGCCATCGCCGGAAAGAAGACGGGGCACGATGCGATCGTGATCGTCGGCGCTGCGAACCAGCCGACGTGCGTGGTCGTGGACAACGGCGGCGTCCGCTTTGAACCGGCCAACGATGTTTGGGGGCAATCGAGTCGCCAGGCGACGACTCGGTTGCGCGAACGGCTGGGCTCGAAGTATCGCATCGCGGCGATTGGTTCAGCGGGTGAGAAGCTGGTTCGGTTCGCGACGGTTTCGCACGACGGACGACATGCCGGACGCGGCGGACTCGGAACCGTCATGGGTGCGAAACGATTGAAGGCGATCGCGGTCAGCGGCGATCGGCAAGTCGCCTTCGCACATCCGGAAGAACTGTTCGCGTTTAGCAAAGACCTGTCGAAACGCTCGTTCGGCCCGGCGACCGAGAAGTACCGCGTGCTGGGCACGGTCAGCAATTTGCTGACGTTCAATCGACTCGGCACGCTGCCGACTCGCAACTTTCAAAGCGGTTCATTCGAGTCGGCTGCTTCGCTCGCCCCCGAGCAACTCGCGCCAGACCGCGAACGCACCCGAGCCTCGTGTGCGGCGTGTACGATCGGCTGTGAGCACATCTTCCCGCTCACGTCGCTCACACTGGCGAGCGGGGGACGTCAGCCCCCTGATGCGTCCGATTTCAGCACGACGTCAATTCCTTCTGACGCATCAGGGGCCTCGCGGCCCCCGCGCGCCGACGCCACGCCAAGCGGAGTGCGGATGGAATATGAGAATTTGTTCGCCCTCGGTCCGCTCTGTGGCATCTCCGATCCGCAAACGGTGCTGCGAGCTTCCGCATTGTGCGATGAGTTGGGCCTCGACACGATCAGCACCGGCGGCACGATCGCGTTCGCGATGGAGTGCTCCGAACGCGGCTTGCTCGATGAACCGACTCTGCGGTTCGGCGACGGTGTTGCGCTTCTCGAGACAATCCGACTCATCGCTCGGCGCGAGGGGATCGGCGAACTGTTGTCACTCGGCTCCCGAGCGGCGGCGGGACAGATCGGCGGCGGCGCGGAGTCGTTCGCGCCGCACGTCAAAGGTTTGGAGCTTCCCGGTTACGAACCACGAGCCCTGCAAACAATGGCGCTCGGTTTCGCAGTCGGCACGCGCGGAGCGGACCACAATCGGTCCGGAGCCTATCAAGTCGACTTCTCCACGCAGGTCGATCGACTGGCCGTCGACGAGTCCGCCGTGCCGCTGGCCATCGAAACGGAAAACGAAGCGGCGATCATGGACTCGCTGATTCTGTGCAAGTTCCTACGCGGCGTGTTCGACGACAAGCTGTCCGCGATGGCCGAGATGCTGCACCTCGTCACCGGTTGGGACGTGACGGCGGCCGAACTGCGAGCGACCGCCGAACGCATCGTCACCGCGAAGAAACTGTTCAACATCGGAGCTGGCTGGACGCCCGCCGAAGACACGCTACCCGACCGCTTCTTCGATGAGCCGCTGGCCGACGCTGGCGAAGTCAGTACCGGATCAAAACTGAATCGCGAGCAATTGCAAAGGCTCGTGCGCGCCTACAACGTCGCTCGTGGTTGGACGGAAGAGGGTTGGTTGCCGATGTCCGAACGGCGATTTGAAATCTGAGATTTCAAATTTGAATGTTCACTTCCCGCGTTCAATCTTCGCCTTGGCTCTTTCTTGCGACAGCACCTCGCGCTGCAACTCGATGGAGAGTTCTTGCCGGATTTCTGGACGAGCGTCTTCGAGGCTGAGTTGCCCGTCAATTCGTTCGGTGACGGTCAGCAAGTGAACTCCGAACGGGCTGCGAAACGGTTCGCTGACTTCACCAATCTTGAGAGCGAACGCGACCTGCGGGTAAACAGACAACTTGCCGCGAAAACCGAAGCGGCCGAGGTCTCCGCCCGTCTCGGCGCTGGGAGATTGCGAGTACTTCTTGGCAGCGTCCGCGAACGAGATTTCCTTGGCGACGATTTGGTTGCGAAGTTCCTTCAACGTCGTCTCGGCCGCGTCAGGATTGTCACTCTTCAAAACGATGTGAGCCGCTCGAACTTCGCTACCGTCAAATTCATGCTGACGTTGCTTCCAAACGTCGCGCAGCTTCGCGTCCGAGTTGACCGTCCGGGCGTATGTCTCCCAATCGAGCGGCAAGCTGAGCTCGCGCCGCAAAGTCTCCTCGGTGAACCCGGTTTTTGCGAGGAGTTTGTCGAAGTCTTCGCCTCGTTCCTTCAGCCACAGTTTCAACCGTGTGACGTGTTCGTCGACCAGCTTCGGATCGGCGGCGGATTTCTTTTGATTCAAAAACGCTCGCAGCAGTTGCTGCTCGATGAGTCGTTCGATGAGCACGTCGCGGCGATCGCTCACATCCTCGGCGGTCAGCTTGCGAGTTGTCACGAAGAACTGCAAATTCGCCTCAGTGATCGCGTGCCCGTTGACGCGGACCAGCACCGGCGAGGTGTCTTTCTCGGCGGACTTGGCCGACTTCGTGGACTTCGCGTCGCTTGAGGATTTCTTCTGCGGAGCCTGTGCCCAGGTCGTCGCAGCCACGAATGCGAGGCAAAGGGCGAACATTGTACGAAGGATGTGTTTCATGCGGCGGAGTCCTCCGGGTCACGGGCCTTCACACGTTTCAGCAGATCGCTTGAACTTGAAGTCGAGGACAAGGCCAAATCGGAGGAACAATGGCTGGCGCTCATCGACGAATCCGTAAGACGTGATGCTCGAACGAGGCCTCGGCCAAGAAGTGCAAGAACTCCACTCTCTTCAGTTTGCGTGCTGCGAGTGGGAATTACAATACTCGCACGGAGTTTGCTGCGGCCGGCTAATTTGCCTTGATGGGATTTTGGCGCAGAATACGAAGAGAATTGGGGAGCTTGGTGGGACACGATCGTTCCGCCGATGTTTTCGATGAACCCGTACAACTTTGGCCCGTTCAACCCGACCACCCCGACCACCCCGCCGGGCGCGCTCATCGGCAACATTTCGGCCTTCGATCCCGACACCATGAGAGTGGTGACGAATTACGCGATCATCGGCGGCAAGAGCGTCAGTTCCATCCGTGGCTCCTCGCATCCGATCTCCAACACGATTCACGCGGCTCTTTGCCACACGATCACTTCAACTTCTACCGTCTTTCGTAATTCCAAAACAGACCTCCCCGGATCGCCGGTTGAGCCATCAAGAATTAGCCAGCCGTGCCTTTATCGCTCTGTTTTTTCGCCGTTTTTCGCGGAGGCGAGATCAAGACGCCGGCCGGAGCGTTCGCGCGTGCTACTAACACTGGCCGGCGTCGGGTGAGATTTTGCCGCTGGCAGAAATCTTCCAGCGGACAGGACAGCGATCTGTTCCAGGAGGGGCGCGTTTCGCGTCGCCGACTGGAGCTTGGGCCAGGCGGACTCCGTTGTTGTTGTTGCGGTTGTCCGGCGTGTTGTGGTTCCGGTTCGCCGACCTGGCGTTCTCGGCGGTGTTGTTCCAACTGCCGCCCCGGAGCACGCGGTTCGAGCCTGTGATCGCTCACCGCGGGGCAACGCCGTTAAGGATTTTTGTTCGCGTATCCAAGGGGAAACGACAGATCCCGAAGGGATCAAAGCTATTAGCCGGTGGTCGCCGAAGGCGCACCACCGGTTCAAAGCGAATGGATGTGTTGCATCCCGGAGGGATG
>CAYSHJ010001290.1:0-2229 GCA_964430385.1 uncultured Planctomycetaceae bacterium | reverse complement strand
GTGGACTCCGTTCTATTGCGGATGGAAGCCGAACAGGCCGTCGTGTTCTTCGCCATAGGTATTCCACAAGAGATTCAATTCGCAGACAAACAGGCCGCGCTTCCGAACAGCGTGGGCGATCCGCGGCACTTCATCTACATGAAGGGGTAGCGTGATGAATGAACTCGAAGCCTTGCGCGAGGTAGATTTCAACTGGACCCTGCATTTGCAAACCATTTGGACTGACCCGGCGCACGACGTCCCGGAAGTCCACGCCGCCATAAGAGGCGAACTGTGTCACCAATTGGATAGGCTGATACCCAATATCGTTGGTGCTCCTTCGCCGCTTGGCTGGGTCATCGTCGGTGAAGGTGGCAGTGGCAAAACGCATCTCATGTCTTCACTCCGGCGAGAAGCCCATCAGCGAGGCTACTTCTTCGTGCTGGTGGATATGACCGACGTGCATGATTTCTGGAGCACCGTCTGTCTGGGCTACCTCACGTCGCTCTGGATGCCATGCAACGGCAAAACAATTCAGCACCAGGTGTTGCTGGAGAAGTTTCTGAACAACTTGCCCTTGGCGGCTCCAGTGGACCAGGTAGTCGCCAAGTTGACCACCGCAACGACCGACGAGTTTGCGCGGGAGGTCAGCGAACTTCTCAAAAAATTACGACGCAACTACGCAGTGCAACAAATGCAGCATCAGGATTCGATTCGCGCGTTGATGGCGCTCAACTCCCAAGATGATGACGTCTCCAACGCTGGGAACACTTGGCTACAGGGACAGGATATCGGTCAAGAATTCCTGAGCAAACTCGGCTTTTCCAAGGCACAGGAGTCTCCCAAACAAATCGTGAAAGGTTTGTCGTGGTTGATGAGTTTTGGCGGACCGACAGTCCTCGCGTTCGACCAATTGGACCCCATCGTGAGTCAACTACACATTGCTGCTACGGCAGGTGGTGCGGACGGAGAGCAGCTCCGCGAAGAGATCGCTTGCGCGAAAATGATCATCGAAAGTATCGTTCGCGGATTCTCAAGCTTGTACGACTGCACCTCCCGCACATTGTCGGTAGTTTCGTGCGTCGATGAAAGTTGGAAAAAACTTCGCCAAATAGCTTTCAACACGAACTTCGCTCGCTTCCAACCGCCCCGCGTATTATTGCCGTTGTCCGGGGCGGATTTGGCTCAGTCGGTCGTAAGTTTGCGGCTGGACGCCGGCTATCGACTTACTGGTTTCGTGCCACCGTATCCGAGTTGGCCATTTCACCGGGCCGCTTTTGAAAAGCTGCAGGGCGTCGATCCTCGGCGGCTCTTGCAATTGTGTGAAGCGCATAAACTTCGTTGCCTGCGCAGGGGTGCTGTCGTTGAACTTCGAGACTTTGCGGCGGTGGCCGATGACGGCAATGTGTACGCCACGATACCGAGCCAGCTTGCAATACTCGATGCAACATTTCAGCAATTCCAGAAGGAAGCCGATCCGCAAGCGTTGCTCGAACACAAGCGGGATGACGAACGGTTGGCCCCGCTGTTGCAAACCGGTTGTAGTTGTCTCTTGAGGGAAAACCCATCCGCACGCAACGTTGATCGAGTCGTCGATGTGGACTTCCCCAGCGGCAATTCAACACCTCCGCTTCACTCCCGACTTCGGCTGATCTACCGCGACGAGCAGGACCGTGAAGAGCACTTCTGTCTTCGTGCTTTGCAATGGGACAATCCACGAGCTTTTCAAAGCCGTCTGAGCCAAGCGATCACACAATCCGGCATTGATCGACAGCTAAGTTTCAGGAGACTGGTTGTTGTGCGTTCGGGAGAATTGCCGACGGGCGACGCGACTGACAAACTTGTGAAAAAGTTCAAGGAAGCCGGCGGATTGTTTGCCAAGCCAACAGACGACGAACTTCGCACATTGTGGGCGTTGAAGCAGATGGAATCCGCTCCCCACGAACAATTCGACGATTGGCTGCGCGAGCGAAAACCCGCGTCAAAACTAGAATTGATGAAGTTGTCAGTACCGAAGTTGACACAGCAGACGCGGACGGGTGCAACGAGTGACGACCTGCGATCTGGTGGAAACATTTCTGGTGCGAGCACGCGTCAAACCGGCCCGTCGTCGGACCAAAAACAGCCTGGAGAACAGCTTCCCGATTTGCCTCCTCGGAACTCAGCGAAACCAAGAGTTGGCTCAGCAGCCGATAAGCCGAAGCTGACCGAACCGCCCGCAAATCAGCAGCCCGCCGCCGGAGCGGGCGG
>CAYSHJ010001289.1:0-3463 GCA_964430385.1 uncultured Planctomycetaceae bacterium | reverse complement strand
GGCTACTACCACCAGCGTCAGGACCTCTACACGTCAAAGAAGTCCGCTGGCGAGACCACCGACACCACGATGAGCGCCGACGGCGCTCGGGAGGAATAATCCAATGGCAACCACCAACAACGAACCCGTTCAGAATCGTTTCGACATCGTTTACTTGTTCGACATCACCGATGGAAACCCCAACGGCGACCCGGACGCCGGCAATCTGCCGCGGACCGATCCCGAGACCGGGCATGGACTCGTCACCGACGTGTGCCTGAAACGAAAAATCCGCAACTATGTCGGTCTTGTTCACAGAGAGAAACCGCCGTTCGAAATCTACGTCAAGGAACGCGCGGTGCTTAACGCGCAACACGAACGCGCCTATCAAGCGCTCGACCTCAAGCCCGAGAAGCGAAAGATGCCCAAGGAAGAAGCCAAAGCAAGGGAACTTACTGCTTGGATGTGCTGCAATTTCTTCGACATCCGCACGTTTGGAGCGGTCATGAGCACCGACGTAAACTGCGGCCAAGTCCGCGGCGCCGTTCAGTTCGGAATGGCGCGGAGCATCGATCCGATCGTTTCCGCCGAACATGCAGTCACGCGCTGCGCCGTCACGACTGAGGCGGAAGCCGAGAAGCAGCAAGGTGATAACCGGACCATGGGCCGCAAGTTCACCGTTCCCTACGGGCTGTATCGGGTTCACGCATACGTGAATCCCAATCTTGCGGAGCAGACTGGATTCTCGACGACCGATCTGGAGCTTCTTAAGAGCGCGTTCGGGCAGATGTTCGAGCAGGACAAGTCGGCCGCTCGCGCCAACATGCGCCCCTGCCGCTGTATCGCGTTTAAGCACGACAGCAAACTCGGCAACGCGCGGGCGGATCAACTGTTTGCGCGGGTCAAGATTGCCGTCAAAACTGAACTCGCCGCACAGAAGCGCCCGCCGCGCAGCTTCGATGACTACGCCCTGCGCGTGGACGAAAGCGATCTGCCGCCCGGCGTGAAAGTCGAATACTGGGTGTAACGTATGACGACGTGACGGGCGAGTGGTTGATGGACTCGATGTCCAGGTGACGACCCATGTACGCTGAATCCGAGTTGCTCCTGCTTTCCGGCTTGCAACACCTCGCCTATTGCGAGCGACAGTGGGCGCTCATTCACTTGGAGCAGACGTGGACCGAAAACCGGCTCACGGTCGAGGGGCGACACTTGCACGAGCGGGCGGACAAGCCGGGTGGCAAGTCGCGGCGCGATCTGCGGATCGTTCGCGGCTTGGCAATCCATTCGCTTCGGCTCGGATTGTCAGGCCGAGCCGATGTCGTGGAGTTTCATCGACTTGCGTCCGATTCGTCCGCCCCATCGCCCGACAACGGCGACGAGCCGGATTCCGGCGTTCCGTTGACGGGCTTGCGCAGCCGATGGCAACCGTTTCCCGTGGAGTACAAACGCGGCAAGCCCAAGCAAGGCAACTGTGATCGCGTGCAGTTATGCGCCCAAGCCCTTTGTCTGGAGGAAATGCTCAGCGTGTCTATTCCCATTGGAGCGATGTTTTATGGTGAGACGCGACGGCGAAAGGACGTGATTTTCGAGGACGCCCTGCGAGCCGAAACGGAGCGTCTGGCCGCGAAGATGCACGAACTGTTCCGGGCGGGAGTTACTCCCATTGTGCCCTATGAGCGCCGACGTTGCGATCACTGTTCGCTCTATGACCGATGCCTACCCAAGACGACGGGCTCGGTACGCTCGGTGGCGGACTATCTCGCGGCAGCTTCCTCGGAGTAAGGATCGTTCATGAAGCCGCTGCTCAACACGCTCTACGTCACCACGAATGGCGCTTATCTGGCGTGCAGGCAAGACACCGTTTGTGTGCGGGTGGAACGTGAAACGAAGGCCCAATTTCCGATCCACCTGTTGGAGGCGATAGTCTGCATGGCGCGGGTTGGGATCAGTCCACGATTGCTGGAACTCTGCGCTAAGAGCGGGGTGCCGCTAACGCTGCTTACGCCCAACGGTAAGTTCATCGCGCGTGTTCTCGGGCCGACAACCGGGAACGTTCTGCTTCGCCGGGCGCAGTACCGGCATTCAGAGGATGCAGATCGATCAGCGTCGATTGCGCGATCCATCGTGATCGGCAAGGTCTCCAATGGCCGCAACGTGCTCTTGCGCGCCGCCCGGGAACGTGAAGACGACGCGTCCGCCGAAACAGTACGCCGGGCTGCGGGAAACCTGTTGAACGTGCTTCAAACACTGCAACGCCCGCAACCGCTTGATGTCGTGCGCGGCCACGAAGGCGAAGCCGCGGCGGCGTACTTTGCTGTCTTCGATCATCTGATTACCGCGGAGAAGGACGAGTTTCGTTTCGAGAAGCGTTCGCGCCGCCCGCCGCTCGATCCGGTCAACGCGCTCCTTTCGTTCGTGTACACGCTGCTGCTGCACGACTGCGTCGGGGCCGCCGAGGCGGTGGGGTTGGATCCCGCGGTTGGCTTCCTACATCGCGACCGACCGGGGCGACCGGGAATGGCCCTCGATCTCATGGAGGAGCTGCGTTCGATCCTCGCGGATCGGCTGGTCGTTTCGCTCATCAATCGTCGTCAAATTGCTGGCGATGGATTCCGCAAGACCGAATCCGGCGCGGTGCTCATGGACGATGCAACACGAAAGGAGGTGCTTGTCGCCTATCAGACTCGGAAGCAGGAGACGATTCGCCACCCGTTCATTGACGAGGACATTCATCTTGGGCTGCTGCCACACATTCAGGCGCTGCTGATGGCTCGACACCTGCGCGGAGACTTGGACGGCTATCCGCCATTCCTCTGGAAATGACCCTTTTGCCGAGGTGCATCGATGCTCGTGCTCGTGACGTATGACGTGAGGACCGATGACAAGGCCGGACAGAAGCGCCTTCGACAGGTGGCCAAGCTATGCGAGAACTCTGGCCAAAGGGTCCAGTTTTCAGTGTTCGAATGTCTGGTCGATCCCGCGCAATGGGCGGAAATGCGCAAGAGACTCATCGAGGTCGTCGATCTGGACAAGGATAGTCTGCGGTTTTATTTTCTGGGTAAGCATTGGCAAAGGCGGGTCGAGCAGCTCGGTGCAAAGCCGTCGTATGATCCACAAGGGCCGCTGATCGTGTGAGTCCGTGCTCCGCGAACCCGAAGCGCGCCCGAATGCTCCGAGAGGTCCGCGTCAAACGTAACTTGTGGTATCGCGTGGACTTATGCGTCGTCGCAATCAAGCTCAGAAGCGAATTGTCGTCAGTGCGCGCGGGTTCGCGGATCTGGCGTCATATGTTGTTGCCGCTGCTGCACTTAGGCCAGGGGCGGTTTCGCCCTCACGGGGGGGCGTGGATTGAAACCGAAAAAGGTGAAGCCATGGCGCAAAAAAAAGAGGGTTTCGCCCTCACGGGGGGGCGTGGATTGAAACCGGCGTGGCCAGCTCTTTCGCCTCGCGGATGACGCGTTTCGCCCTCACGGGGGGGCGT
>CAYSHJ010001288.1:0-2004 GCA_964430385.1 uncultured Planctomycetaceae bacterium | reverse complement strand
CATTCGCCACAGCACCGGGGGGCTGACGCCGCCCCGCTCACCTGTTTCATTCGTGGCCATGTGAGGTATTACTCTGCCCTGTCACACTTCAGCGATACACCTGCCGACGCAGCCGGTCCAACGGATAAAACGTGTCGCGCCAGCGCACGCCGCCTTGCCGAAGAGTGATCCAACCGGATCGCAGAAACGCGAAGACGAACGCCAAGCCCGACGGCACCAGCAACGGGAACAGCCAGAACGAATGACCGAACAGGCTCGCCGTGAAGCCGTACAAGACGTGCGACAACACGGCAGCGGCCACGTAGCCGATGCGCGCGTCTCCCGCAAAAACCGCTCCCACGATGGGGCCGCAGATCACGAACGTCGTGACGGTCATCATCCACAGCAATTGCGGCAGCGAGTAATTGGCGGACGCGAAAGCGTTCTTCTCCAAGCCCGTGATGCAGGCCCACGCCGACTGCTGCCAACGAATGTGCAATGCCTCGCCCGCACGCAGCACTTCGCACTTCGAGCCGGTTCGTTTCAGTAACTTGCCGAGCTTCACGTCATCCATCACGTCGAGCCGAATCGGTTCGAAGCCGTTGGCTCGTTCGAGCGCCGACCGCCGCACCAGGTTGTACGCACCGATGCCCGCGTAGAACCAAGGGAGCCGCGACGGAATCAACCACGGTTGCGTCCCGGCCGCGAAGATCAAGCCGAAGCAGGTGACGAACGCGGCCTCAAGAATCCCTTCAGCCGCGATGTCGGGATACAGCGGCAAGTGATCGATCCCACGACCGATCGCGAACCGCATCGCTCGCCGCAGCGTCTGCGGATCGTGAACGACATCGCCGTCGGAAAACAGCAGCCACTCACCATTCGCCTTCTGGAAGCCGACCTGTAACGCATGATTTTTGCCGAGCCAGCCGTCGGGCAGTTCAGTGATGTGAATCACTCGCAACGTAGCCCTCTCGCTCCGCGAGAGGAACGCCGAACGCTCACTCGGCACGGAATCCATGACTGATGTCGCTGTTGTCTCCAACGTCTGTCGCACCGTCGGCTCCTCTCGCGGAGCGAGAGGGCTACGTTGAGCCAGTCGATCCATCACCGCTCCGGTCTCGTCGCACGAGCGATCGTCGATCGCGATGATCTCCAGCCTCGGATAGTCTGATGCGAGCAGTGACTTCAGCCCCGCTTCGATCTTTTGTCCTTCGTCCCGCGCCGGCACAACCACCGACACGAACGGCCATTCGGTCGGCTCAAGCACTTGCTCGCTTTTCGGTCGCAGCCTGCGGCCGATCATCCACAGCGTAGGAATTCCGGAAACCACCGCCCAGATCGCGAACACCAACCAGCCGCAAAATTCAATCACCGTGTGCAAGGTTCCAGCCCTTATGAACTTACCGAGAATGAACTGACGTCAGCAACAATCAACATCCTCTGATCGTCGTGTGGGCTGGTCCTGCCGTCGGTGTCTTGTTGCCGTTGGCGGCGTTCGCAAGCGACGCACGACGGCAATCAGTTCACTGGCGGCGGCATCGATCTCCGCTTCGGTTGTGAAACGGCTAAGTCCGAAACGCAGGCTGGCTCGGACAAGAGGTTCGGGAACGCCCATCGCTCGCAGCACGTGACTTGGTTCGGGGTCGGCGGTCGAGCAAGCGGATCCGGAGCTGACGGCGATCTCGGTCAGACCCATCATCAATGCCTCGCCATCGACGTTGGCCACGCTGACGTTCAAGTTGTTTGGCAGCCGCTGGGTCGGATGGCCGTTGAACGTTAGGCCGTCGAGTTGCGATTGCAGTCGCGACCACAGCCGATCGCGCAGCGCGGCCATTTCGTCCGCGTCCCTACTAACCCGATACGCGAGCGAGGGGAGTACCTGAGTCAACGAGGGTTTCGAGTCTGATGTGACGAGCCCCTCGCTGGAACTTCGGGTGAGTGTGCAGAGTTCACATGCGGCACCAAGGCCAACGACCAGCGGGACGGGCAATGTGCCGCTGCGGAGATGTTGCTCATGTCCGCCGC
>CAYSHJ010001287.1:0-1806 GCA_964430385.1 uncultured Planctomycetaceae bacterium | reverse complement strand
TGAGCAACCCTCCCAGCCACGCCCCGCTGCGTTGGTCGCTCAACTGTCCGAACAACTCGTCGACTGCCAAGACGTCGTCGTGAGTCCCGAGTATCTGCACCGTGCCGCCGGTTAGCTCCGAGACGTCCGCTCCGGCGGTGCTCCAGCGAACGGAGGCGTCGGCGAGCACGGGCTGGAGTTGCTCGTAGGTCAACGTCGCCAGCGACGCGTCGGCCGGTGCCGCTCCGCCGAGCGCTTGCAGTGGGGAGTCGCTGCCCGCGTAACGGATCAAGGCGAAACCTTTATTGGGATTGGTAAGGCCGCCGAACAATCCAGCGTAGCCGGCCACTACGATCTGCCCATTGCCATCGAGCGCAACGGCACCGGCACCGTCAGTGTCCGTAGTGGGGACGTCCGTTTCGGTGACGCCGTTAACGCCAAAGGTCGAATCCAAGCTGCCGCCGGGGAGAAAGCGAGCCACGCGGATGAAACCGTCGGAGGTGGTGACGATGATTCGCCCCGTGCCATCAATGACCATGGACGGAGAGCCTTGGTCTGCCATCTCCGTCAATACCAGACCGTTTTGGTTGGCTCCGAACGTGAAGTCGAGCGTACCGTTCGCCGTGTATCGGGCAAGTGAAAGCTGGCCGTCGGTCTTGCCGGCTACAACCAGCTTGTCACCGCTTAGCGTGCCATCGCTCTGAAGGGCGAGGTAGTATGCCGCGTCATCTGACCCGATGTCCGTCGTCACGATGCCATCAGTACCAAACGTGGAGTCGAGCGCGCCGGTGGCGGTGAAGCGAGCCAGCAGGAAATCGCGTGCGCCGGTCGAATCTTGTTTTATGCCGGCGATGACAATCTTGCCGTCCTGCTGAACCACCATGTTTTGAGCCGATTCGAATCCACCCAAGTCAAGAATCCGCACTCCGTTGGTGCCAAAGCTTTTATCAAGCGTCCCGTTGTTGAGATAACGTTGCAGCACGAAGTCACCGGTGGTTCCGCCGGTGCCGACCACAAGTATTTTGTCGGCTTACAACACCATATCAATGACGCCTGCTGCCGCGGGCACGAACTTTCCTTTAGCCTTCACTCCACCGAAAGAGGCATCGAGACTGCCGTCCACGTTATAGCGAGCTAAGAAGTTCCCTCCGGCAATGATTTTGCCGTCGGCTTGGACGACCACCGCGTTGAACCAGTCGTCACTTCCTCGCTTAAAGCCGGTCGTCACGATCCCGTCGCCGCCAAACGTCATGTCGAGCGCGCCGTTCGAGGAGTATCGTGCCAGCGCCGCATCCAACTCCTGACCCGATGACGCTGCCGTGTAGGTTTTCCCCACAGCCACCAGCCGACCGTCAGGCAGGATTGCAAGGTCACTTGCTTGGGCCCTTGTCTCAATTACGGTCGTCACGATCCCGTCGCCGCCAAACGTCGGGTCGAGCGCTCCTGCCGCCAGCAATCGGCGGTCTTCCAAGGATTCGAGTCGCGGTTGGCAGCGGGTGGCCGCCGTGCAGGTGGTTGATCGCCGGCGGTTGCGTTCTCTCCGGCCCGAAGCGCGGGTCGAATCGAGAATTCTTTGCCAAATCTTAAGAGACATTGTTGTTCTTCCTAGACGAAGTCTTCGCAAAACTCTGCGGCCACAATCAAGCGCAGGAGACCACGAACCCTGGACGTACGAACGGAACACACGGGGAGCGACAGCAGGTGAAATGGGTCACCGAATGCTGTCAGGTCTGGTGGAACTTCGGATGCGGCCAATCAATTCGTCGGAGGTGAATCCTGACGAGACAAGGAGGAAGTTCACTCCTTGCAACGCATCCGCAAAGTGCG
>CAYSHJ010001286.1:0-2353 GCA_964430385.1 uncultured Planctomycetaceae bacterium | reverse complement strand
ACCCGCGATACCAATCAAACTTTGACGACGACGTCATTGGTTGCGACCGGTTTCGGCACGCTAGCGTTGTCCGGCATCGAGTCCGCCCGATTGACAGGCCTCGAGCGCAACAACACGTTCACCGTCAGCGGTTGGACCGGCACCGGCATACTGACGGGTGGAGGCGGGTCGGACACAGTTGTCGCCAGCCAAGATGCGGATTTCACACTCTCGGACACAAAACTAATCGCGTCCAGTGGCCTGACCATGACGCTAACCGGAATTGGGACCGCAAGCCTCGGCGGTGGCGTGAGCAACAACACATTTACGGTCAACGCCTGGACCGGCAGCGGCGCGCTCAATGGCTCAATCGGCAGGGACCGTATCGACGTTGTTCGTAACACGGACATGACGCTGACCAACACGTCACTGGTGGCACTCGGCTTCGGCACGCTGACGTTGAGCAGCATCGAAGCCGCGAACCTCTCTGGCGGCTATTTGGGGAACGTGCTGCGCGCGGATGCCTTTACGCTCGGCGAAGTGACTCTACAAGGTGGCGACGGCAACGACGAGTTGGTTGGTGGCTCGGGGAGCGATGTGTTGATTGGTGGTTTGGGAAACGATTCGCTCCTCGGCGGCAGCGGCCGCGATCTGCTGATCGGCGACGCGGGCGAGGACACGCTCGGCGGCGACGCCGGAGACGACATCCTCATCGGTGGCACCAGTTCGCACAGCAACAAGATCAGCGCCTTGAACGCGATCATGGCCGAATGGACAAACAGTGGGAGCAGCTACGCCCAGCGAGCCGTCAACCTTCTCATCGGCGGCGGAGCAAACGGCACGACCAAACTCAACAGCACGACAGTGCAAGATGATTCATCCGCCGCCGACCAGCTCACCGGCGGCGCCGACATCGACTGGTTCTTCCAATCGCAATTGAGCGCGGATGTGCTCATCGACTTTGACGCGGACCCGGGCGAGATCAAGACGACGATTTGACGACGACGAAAAGAAAAACAGTCGAAATATCAAGGACAGCGCCGCGAAGCCGCAAATCCGAAATCCGAATATCGAAATCCGAAACAAGCACGAAATCCTTAACGCGGGGTTCGCCCGCAACGTAGCCATCACGCTCCGCGTGATGAGCCGAAGGTGAATTCGACCTCTGATTGCGATACGGCTCGTCACGCGGAGCGTGACGGCTACGTATTGCGCGCGCGGCGCGCAAAATTCACAACCGAAGACTCTAACCTTCGGCGTTAACGACCTAGGAGAGGTTCGTGAACCGGTTCCGTTGGTCATTTCTGACTCTTGGGGTTTTCGTGCCAGCCACTCGCAAGTGTCTTCGGCGGCGGCGTGGGCTGCCGTGGTGGAGCGTAGCGGAGGCGCTCGAAGATCGTAGCCTGCTGGCGTTTTCCGTGCTAAATGCCGACGTTTTTTCCGGCGGCGAATTGCGGTTGGTAGCCGATTTCAATCAGCCGGTGGACGCCAGCACTGTACAGGCGAGCGATTTGGTCGTGGATGGAACACAAGTGGCGACGTCGGTCAATGTGCTCGATCTGGATACGGTCGAGTTTGTTCTGCCGATGCTCCTCGCCGGGATCCACGCGGCGGACATCGTGGCGGGCACGATACTGGACACGCAGGGAACCGGCGTGGATGCCTTCACAGGATCGTTCGCCGTCGCGAGCGCGCCGCAGTACGCGATGAAACACCATCCGCGGCTTCAGCCGGGTAACGCGCCGCTCGTCGGCTACGCGGGGAGTGAACTCGATCGAGTGGATCTTCTCTGGCAGACGATTCCGGGTGGCACGGGGACTCAGGATTCGTTCTCGGTCGAGTACCGCGCCGCCGGGTCCACGACCTGGCAACCGGTGCCGCTCAATGCTGCGATTAACACGGGGGTGCAGGGGCGCGTCGTGCGGTCGGCGACAATCACCGGGTTGAATTGGAATTCGGACTACGAGTATCGGGTTCGGCATCATGAGGCGGACGTGATCGTCGGGCAGTACGCAAGTGCGTTCCGTACGCGGTTGCTGGCTGGCGACGACACACCGTTCACGTTCGTCGCGTATGGCGACTCGGCCAGCGGCACGGCGACTGGGTTCCGGCAGGTGCAATCGCGGATCAACCAAGTGGACCCGTTGTTCGCGGTGCTGCTGGGCGACAACGTCTACGATGCTGGTTCGCATCAGCAATCTGACTCGCGCTTCGATCCGGTCGTCAACCCCGAGGGGCAACGCCGTTAAGGATTTTTGTTCGCGTATCCAAGGGGAAACGACAGATCCCGAAGGGATCAAAGCTATTAGCCGGTGGTCGCCGAAGGCGCACCACCGGTTCAAAGCGAATGGATGTGTTGCATCCCGGAGGGATG
>CAYSHJ010001285.1:0-5282 GCA_964430385.1 uncultured Planctomycetaceae bacterium | reverse complement strand
GACGTCGAAAGCTCGCTTCGCCGAGAACACGGCGCTGGCGAAGCCGCTGTTGCGGAAAGCTCGCACCAAAGTTCAAGAGACGGTCATCGAGAATTTTGGAACACCGCTGGACAGCGTCGCGTGGCTCAAGCTGCGACCGGCGGTAAACTACGGCATAGCCGAAGGAACGATCAAATCGGTCAATGGCCAGACGCTGTCGGTCGAGTTCAACGCCGAGGCCAGTGACCTTGAAAGCCTGAAGTCACCGGAGTTGACTCGCTCCGGATTGCTGTTCACGTCCGGAGTCAATCAAGGAACGTCGGTCTTGCTCGCCAGCTACAACGCCAGCGCGAAATCGCTGGAAACACTGGAGACTTTCAAGACGGCGCCCGTGGCGGGCGATCAGTTTGTCGTCGCAGGGCACATCCTGCGACACGGCCGCAAGTTGTACGCTCGGCATTGTCAGCACTGCCACGGCGTCTCCGGAGATGGAAATGGCCCGACGGCTCAGTATCTGAACCCGAAACCGCGAGACTATCGCAAAGGGCTGTTCAAGTTCACGTCCACGGAGCGGAAATCGAAAGCGACGCGTGACGATCTGCAGCGCATCATCGCCGCGGGTTTGCCCGGCACCTACATGCCCGCGTTCGTTCCAATGCTCAAGGATCACGAACTGGTCGCCATCGTCGAGTACGTCCGCTGGCTGGCGATGCGCGGCGAGATCGAACGCGCACTTCTCGTGGAACTCAACGGGGATTATTCCAAGGCGGCCGTCAAGGACGAAGCCGAATCGACCAAAACAAAAGAGAGTAAAGTCCAAGAGCAAGTCGAAGCGCAATTAGAAACGTATCTGAAGGAAGAGTATCCAGGACTCGTCAACGAACTGGCGGTCGACTTGGCCGAGAAGTGGAGTTCCGTGGAAGTAGAAGGAGCGGTCATCGTTCCCAAGAAGCCACGCACTCCCGATTCGGCGGAGTCGCGAGCGAACGGGCGCAAATTGTTTCTCGGGGATAAAGCGAAATGCGTGAACTGTCATGGTCCGGCCGGTCGTGGCAACGGAGTCATGACCGAGGACTTCCTGACGAACGACGAAACCAAGCAGCGAAATCCCGACCGTGGCTTGTTCGACGAGTGGGGCAACGCACAGAAGCCGCGCGATCTGACGCGGGGAATTTACCGCGGTGGTCGTCGGCCGCTGGACATTTACCGCCGGGTCGCCGTGGGGATTAAGGGAACTCAGATGCCTGGCTCGGCGACATCGCTGAGCGAGGAAGATATGTGGGACTTGGTCAATTACGTGCTGTCGATTCCCTTCGAATCGTCGGCTCCGAAAGTCAAGTCGCAAAGCGTGGCGGGGAATCCAAGCGGCCACGGGCATGCGAACTAGATCGTCGCCGAATTCGTGAGAATTCGGTTCGGATGGTTATTGAATCGAAGACGAACTGAACTCTTGCGAGTTCAGCTACGAAGAAAGTAACCCCGCCAGCGGGAGTATTTGACGTGCGCAAGTTTTGGTGTTCTTTCTTTGTGTTCTGGCCCATCGTGGCGATTCTGTTGTGCTGGGTTGCGCCACAGTACGGGTGGTGGTTCCCTGGAGAATCCGTCACGGTGTTGGGGCAGGAAATTGATGACCTCTTTTATTTGATTTTGGTGATCGTCACGGTCGTGTTCGTTGGCACACAGGCGGCCTTGGGATACGTGCTGTGGACCGGCGCGCACAACGACAACGAGAAATCCTGGTTCACGCACGGCAGCCACAATTTGGAAGTCATTTGGAGTGTCGTGCCGTCGGTGATTCTGCTGTTCTTGGCGCTGTATCAAATGGACGTCTGGATGCGCTTCCGTGTGAAGACCTTCTTCCCGGAAGGGGTGATCGAAGCCCCGGTGGCGGAGGTCACGGCTCGGCAATTTGAGTGGCGCATTCGTTATCCCGCGCCAGGCAAGACACTGCGTCTGAAGCCGGAACCCGACGACCTTTACACCGTCAACGACTTGCATGTGCCGATCAACAAGGCCGTCAACATCAATCTCCGTAGCGAGGACGTGCAGCATTCGTTCTTCCTGCCGCACTTCCGAGTTAAACAGGACGCGATTCCGGGACAGGTCATCCCCGTGTGGTTCAAGGCCGAAAAGCGGGGCGAGTACGAACTGCTCTGCGCCGAACTGTGTGGTTGGGGACATTACAAGATGCGCGCTCGCTGCGTGGTCGAACGCGAAGTCGATTTTCAAGCGTATCTGAAGAAGTTGCAGACCGATCAGAACTACGACGGTTTTCCAACACCGTCGGAGTCTTTGGCTAAGAAGAGTGACGAGTAGCTAAAGAGGAATAATCTCGTTCCCACGCTCCGCGTGGGAACGCAAATTCGACGCTCAGCGTCGTGGGATCGGACGCGGAGCGTCCGGTCTGGTGTTCCCACGCAGAGCGTGGGAACAAGAAAAAATGTGAGGACTAATCATGACCGCGGTACCGGCCCTGACGGGGCACGATCAGGAACACGCTCACGCTGCTCACGGGCATCATGAGCTGTCGTTCGTCCGCAAATACATCTTCTCGACTGACCACAAGATCATCGGCATGCAGTTCCTCTGCACGACGTTGTTGATGCTGATGGTCGGCGGCGGACTGGCGTTGGGTGTGCGGTGGCAGTTAGCGTTCCCGTGGACGACGGTGCCGATCGTCGGCCCGCTATTGTTCGGCGAGGCCGGCGGTCAGATGTCGCCCGAGTTTTACACAATGCTCTTCACCATGCACGCCACGGTGATGATCTTCCTGGTGATCATCCCGGTTCTGGCCGGAGCCTTCGGCAACTTCCTGATCCCACTGATGGTCGGGGCCGATGATATGGCCTTCCCAGTGCTCAACATGATGAGCTACTGGTTCATGATTCCGGCGATCTTTTGCTTTGCCATGACATTTGTGACTGGCGGCGGCGCCGCGTCCGGCTGGACCTCATATCCGTTGCTCGCGGCGATTCGAGCGGCGGCTCCGGGGTCGGATTCGCCGCAGACGTACTGGCTGCTGGCTGTCACGTTTATCGGTGTGTCGTCGATGATGGGCTCGGTCAACTACATGACGACCATCATCAACATGCGTGCTCCTGGAATGACGCTGTTCCGCATGCCGCTGACGATTTGGGCCATGTTCATCACGGCGATCTTGCAGGCGTTCGCGTTGCCGGTGCTGACGGCGGCGGGCTTCATGCAAGTGTTCGACCGTCTCGACTTCGGCGGGTTTATGGAAGGCATTCACACGACGTTCTTTATCCCATCCGGTCTGGTCGTCAACAACGCGGATCCAACGGTTGGTGGTGGGCAGCCGCTGTTGTGGCAACATCTCTTTTGGTTTTACTCGCACCCGGCCGTGTATATCATGCTGTTGCCGGCGATGGGCATGACCTCCGACATGCTGTCCTGCATGTGTCGCAAACCGGTCTTCGGCTACAAGCCGATGGTGTACTCGATGGCTGCGATCGCCGGCCTGGGCTTCATCGTCTGGGGCCACCACATGTTCACCAGCGGCATGAACCCCGCGCTGGGCATGACGTTCATGGTCTCGACGATCATGATCGCGCTACCGTCGGCCGTGAAGGTCTTCAACTGGATCGGCACGATCTGGGGCGGGCGAGTGCAGTTCAACACGGTCATGCTGAACTGCGCCGCGTTCATCTCGATGTTCATCGTCGGTGGCTTGAGCGGCCTCTTCATGGCGGCCGTGCCGGTCGACATCTATTTCCACGACACGTATATGATCGTGGCTCACTTTCATTACATCCTGTTCGGCACGACGTTGTTCGGTGTTTTTGGAGCGATCCATTTTTGGTTCCCGAAGATGTTCGGCCGGATGATGAACGAGACCGTCGGTAAGTGGCATTTCATCCTGTCGTTCATCGGGTTCAACGGAGCGTTCTTCCCCATGCACCTGTTGGGCATTGCGGGATTCCCGCGTCGCTACGCCGATCCGTACCTGCATCCATACTTGGAGCATCTCTTGCCGCTGAACCAGTTCATCACGGTCTGCGCGGTCATCATGGGCTTCGCTCAGTTTCTGCTGTTGGGAAATTTCTTCATCAGCATCTTTACCGGCCCGAAATGCGGCCGGAATCCGTGGAATGCGAACGGTCTGGAATGGATGGCCCCGTCCCCTCCGGGCCACGGAAACTTCGACATCCTGCCGGTCGTGTTTCGCGGCCCGTACGAATACTCGTCGCCCGATTCGCCCGATAAAGACTTCTTGATGCAGACGGACCCGCCGACCGGAAGGAAGAAGCCGCCCGAGGTTGGTCATCACTAGTTCGAGGTTTCTGCGACCGTAGCTGAATTCGCAAGAATTCAGCCCAATTGAAAACTCGGCGGAATTCTTGCGAATTCAGCTACTGAGTCATCCATGAATCCGCTCACCCACGATCGCTGGTTCCAACGCTACGCCGTCTTGACGGCGGTGGTCGCGTTGTTGCCAATCGGCATGGGGGCGATGGTCACGACGCTCGATGCCGGCATGGCGTTTCTCGACTGGCCGACGTCGGACGGACAGAACATGTTTCTATATCCGTGGCTCCAGGACTTGCATGTCAATCGCGATAAGTTCGTCGAGCATGGGCACCGACTGGGTGGCAGTTTGATCGGGTTGTTTTCCATAGGACTGGTGGTCTGGTCGCTGAAGATTGAGTCACGACGTTGGGTTTGCTGGTTGTCGGCCGCGATTCTGTTGGCCGTCATCGGGCAAGGATTGTTGGGCGGGTTTCGAGTGATCCAAGACAGCCGACTCTCGGCGCTGGTGCATGGACAGTTCGCCTCGCTGATTTTTGCGGCGATCTCCGTGATCGCGCTGGTGACGGGACGCCGCTGGAAAAACGTCGCTCACGAACCGCCGGTTGTCGCGGCTCGCTCGATGGTTTTGAGATTCCTTGCGCTGGTGACTCCGCTGGCGATTTTTGGTCAAGCGGTTGTCGGAGCGTTCGTGCGGCATCTTGGATTCGCGTTGTACGAACACTTGGCCGGAGCGTTCATCGCGACTGTGCTGACGTTGGCAACGATCGTCGTCGGTTGGCGCACGGGACACGCGTGGTTGCGTTCGGGAGCGATTGGCTTACTGGGCGTGTTGTTGGTGCAATTGTGTTTGGGGGCTGGAGCATGGGTCACTCGGTTCGGATTTCCGCCGACGGGTTTCGTGGCCGTGCAGCAGGCTCCGGAGCAGATTGTGTTTCGAACGGCTCACGCCGTGGCGGCGATGTTTGTGTTGCTGATGTCGGTGCAAATCGCGATGCGTGTGCTGAGACTGAATTGGCTGGCGCGGAACGAAGCAG
>CAYSHJ010001284.1:0-4996 GCA_964430385.1 uncultured Planctomycetaceae bacterium | reverse complement strand
GACATCCAACGAACTCTCACCGCCGAGCGTTTCGGCGACGGTCTGGCACAACTCGATGCCGTACTTCTGGCAGACCTCCGGGCCGAGATCGTCCTTCGGTTGCTGATGGTCGAACATTCGCACGAGCTGAAACGGCGGCTGGTGGTGCAGCCCGTTGATCGTGTAGCCGTGAATGAATCGTCCGGCGATATGGTAGGCGTGCGAACGGAGTCGATAGATCGAGTTGATGGCGGCGACTCGTGGAAGCTTCGCTGCGGATTCACCGGCAACGAGCGGCGTCGCGGCCGAAGCGACGAACAAGGCCGATGCTTTCAAGAGATCACGGCGAGTGATGGATTGCATGATGCTGATCGTAACTCGTCGCATGCCGTTCGTCAGCCACGTTGCTGGTCGGGGATTGGACAATTACAGTTCTGGAACTATGGATTGGACAACCGCGCTGAAGCTGCTGCTGGCGTTTGTGCTGGTGCTGTTGAACGGATTTTTTGTGTTGGCCGAATTCGCGCTGGTCAAAGTTCGTTCGACGCGCATCGCAGAGCTGTCCCGCAAGGGCGATCGTCGTGCAACGGTCGCCAAAAAGATGATTGACGAACTGGATGCCTATCTCTCGATCACACAGCTTGGAATCACGGTTGCGAGTCTCGGACTTGGCTATGTCAGCGAAGACGCATTTACGCCCTTAGTCAAACGTTTCATCGCGTTGCCCGGATGGTGGAATCAGCAGATCAATCAGGCGCTCAGCGTTGCCGTGGTCTTCGGCATCATCACGTTCTTGCACATTCTGTTAGGCGAGCTGGCTCCCAAAAGCCTCGCTATTCGGCGCCCCGAGTCATCGGCGCTGTTCGTTGCGGACCCGATGCGGCTGGCTTATGTGGTGTTTTACTTGCCGATGCGGGCGCTCAACGGGGCGTCGAATCTGATCCTCAAGCTTTTGGGATTGGAAGCCGCGCATCACGAGATTGCGCACTCCGAACAAGAACTGCGCATGTTGCTGTTCGCGACGCAGGAGACGGGATCGTTTTCGTTCAATCAACTGCTGATGCTTGAAAACTTGTTCGACCTGAGCAAGCAGACCGTGCGCGACGCGATGATCACTTGGCCATTCGTGAAGACCATCTCGGCCGACACGTCGTTTCCGGAAATGATGCGGATCGTGCGCGAGCATCGGTTCTCGCGGTATCCGGTGATCGATCCCAAATCGCACATGCCGGTCAAGTACCTGCTGATGAAGGATCTGCTGCTGCTCAACGAGCGCGACTACAGTTGGCTGCACATCCTGCGACCGCTACGAGTCGTCGGGCCGAGCGATAATCTCGAAACGACGATGCAGGAACTTCAACGCGACGGCGCGAACATGGCTGTCGTCATGGACGGCTCGAAGCCTGTCGGCCTGATCACACTGGAAGACATCCTGGAGGAAATCGTCGGGAAGATCGAAGACGAGTACCCGCGCTTGCCGCGACTGTTTTTGAAGGATGCCCTGGCCGCCGGTGCGATTTGTTTAGATGTTCAAGCCGGGTCTGCCACCGACGCAATTCGCGAACTCACCAACGCGATCCCGAAGGAGAACTTGCCGCCGGGAGAGGACGTTGCGGCCTTGGCGTTGGCCCGCGAACAGCTCCTGACGACGGACGTCGGATTTGGCGTGGCCATCCCGCACGCTCGTTGTCCGAAATTGGTCAGACCATTCTTGGTCTTCGGACGCTCGGAGGAGGGAATCCTCTTCAGCCCGAATTCCTCGGAGCCGGTGCGATTGATATTTCTATTGGTCACGCCGTCAGATCGGCCACATTTACAGGTTTTCTTTTTGGCTCAACTAGCGAATGTTGCTAAAAGCGCCTTCGTACGCGAGAAGCTTTTGCAAGCGAAGACGCCGGAGGAGTTAATCGACATCATCGAAGCCGCCGACCCGGCGGTGACGGGATGACGTTGAACCCAATTGGAAATTGCAAATTTCCCGACACTCACGAATTCCAGGTACGAGGGTTTCAGCCCCCATCCAGCTTGCCTGGATGGAGCGAACGATGGTGAGCTAAAGAGCCACAAACATCGCTGTCCTCAGACCCCATCCGCCTTGTGCGGATGGTGAAGAAGATCGCTGGGGCGGCGAGCGCCCAAAAATCTGATTCACCATCCAGACGAGCTGGATGGGGTCTGCGAGGGTGTTAAATTGTCGAGTTAGCACGCCATCTTTGGATCCATCCAGGCAAGCTGGATGGGGACCAGGACAAATCCTGGAATTCATGAGTGCCAGCAAATTTTCAATGGGGCTGCCCGAAAGCCTGTCGTTTCTTGAGAGATTCAAACATGGCCAACGAACTTCCGACGCCGACGAAGGATCGCGTGATGTCGCTGGACGCGTACCGGGGCTTGGTGATGTTGGCGATGGCGGCGAGCGGACTCGGTTTCGCCACCGTGCTGAAAGACCATCCGGAGGTGCTCGGACAGTATGCCGATACAGCCTGGGATGGGTCGTGGCGCTGGATGTGGAAGACGCTGGCCTATCAATTCGACCACGTCGCTTGGACCGGCTGCGGGTTCTGGGACTTGATTCAGCCGTCGTTCATGTTCTTGGTCGGCGTCGCGATGCCGTACTCGTACTCGCGGCGCGAGAAGGAAGGGCACTCGGGTTTCAAGCGCTGCGCTCACGTGTTGTGGCGATCGTTTGTGTTGGTCGCGCTCGGGGTGTTCCTGTCGTCGAACCTGAAGCAGTTGACGAACTTCACCTTCGTGAATGTGCTTTCGCAGATCGGGCTGGGCTATCCGTTTTTGTACTTGCTGTTGGGTCGATCGTTGCGTGTGCAGTTGGCCGCGGCGATCGTGATCTTGGCCGGCTACTGGGGCTGGTTCGCGAGCTACACGATTCCGCCGAACGAACTCAACTCGGTCCAACAAGCGATCGCCGAGCTGCATCCGAAACTGATCGAGCCGCACGCGAAGCCCGACGACGAATGGACTCAGTTCAGCGGCTTCGGGTCACATTGGAACAAACACACGAACGCGGCCGCGGCCGTGGATCGCGTGTTGCTCGATGCCCTGCCGCGTGAGGAAAAGGAGTTCCAAGGCCACAAGTTTTGGGTCAACGACGGCGGCTATCAAACGCTCAACTTCATTCCGTCGCTGGCGACAATGCTGTTCGGGTTGATGGCCGGTACCGTGCTGTGGTCGGAGCGGCGCGACGGTGAGAAGGTCGGCTGGCTGCTGAAGGCGGGAGCGATCTGCTTTGGCGTGTCGATGGCTCTGGACACCTCAATCTGGCCGATCGCCGTGCCGGGCTGCGACTGGCACATCGCGCCCATCGTGAAACGGATTTGGTCGCCCGGCTGGGCCGTGTTCAGCTCCGGCTGGACGTTCTGGATGCTGGCGGCGTTTTACTGGGTGATCGACATACGGATGTGGCGTCGCTGGGCGTGGCCGCTGAGCATCGTGGGCATGAACTCGATCGCCATGTACTGCATGGCTCAATTGATCAAGCCGTGGATCGGCTCGACACTGAAGACGCACCTGGCCACACTGGACGCTTGGTTTGGCTGGCAACCCGCGGTGACCTTCGTACTGTTCCATTCCGACAGCGTGTACTCGCCGGTGTTCAGCAATGTCGCTCGCGTGTTCGTGCTGTGGTTGATCTGCTGGTGGATGTACCGGCGCAAAATCTTTATCCGGATCTGAGCCACTGTAGCTCCGGCCCTTGTGGCCGGCAGCCGACGGAATCAGGGAATCACAAGGGCCGGCACAAGACCGGCGGCTACCAGACGTCAAAGACCCACCTCGATGTTATCTGACTTCCTCCAACTCAGTCCGCGGCTGTGGGTGTTGCCGGTGATTCACGGCAGCGGGGACATTTCGATCGAGGTGCGGCGCGTGATGTTGGCTCAGTCGTTTGACTGCTTAGCCGTGCCATTGCCGCCGTCGTTTCAAGAGCACGTCGAAGAAGCGATCGGTTGGCTGCCGCAAATGTCTCTCGTCGTGCAGCCGGAGCCGTTGTCGTTTGGACATTGGCAAGATTCGGACGACGACGCTTCGGACGAACTGCATGCCCAGGAAGACTTCGACCTCGGGGGCGAAGAGGATTCTCCGGACGATGACTCGCTGCGAGCTTGCAGCTATGTGCCGATCGACCCGTGTCAGCCGGTGATCGCCGCGTTGCGGATCGCCATGCAGGAGCGACTCCCGCGAGCCTTCATCGATCTGGAGACGTCGAACTTCGTCAGCCTGCCGGCGTTTTATCCCGATCCCTATCCGGTCAAACAGGTGTCGATCGACCGCTTCGCCGCGGCGTTGTTGCCGTCGATTCCGAACATCCCGCCGGGACAGCCGGCGGCTCGCGTGGTCGCGATGGCTCAACGGCTGCGCGAATTGGAACGTCGGTTCGAACGTGTGTTATTCGTCTGTTCGATGATGGACTGGCCGTGGATCAAAGACGCTTACCTCGATCAGCGCGAGCCGCTGGCGGAAGACGACGACGTCGAGCCGACGCAGCTCTTCACGAACGACCCGCGGACGCACGTCTTCTGGCTGGGCGAGTTGCCGTTCATCACGGGCTTGTACGAACGGGCGCGGCAGTCGCTCGAAGATGACGAGAACCTGTCGATCGACGGCGTCAAAGAATTACTGTTGGCGACCCGCGACCGGTATCGCCACGAACTGAAATCACGGGCGCGTCGCATCACGCCGAAGATGCTGGCGACGTATCTGAATTACGTCCGCAACCTGTGCCTCATCGAACGCCGCATGACGCCCGATTTGTATTCGCTGGTTCTGGCCGCCAAGCAAATCGCCGGCGATCAGTTCGCGATCATGCTGGCCGAGATGGCGCGCGAGTATCCGTTCGGCCCGTCCCTGAGCGACGACTCAAGTCCCTCCTCGCAAGACGCCACCTTCCGCCCCCTTCCCAAGGGGGAGCCCAGGGGAGTGGCCGACTCGCCGCCGTGGCCGATGCTCCGCATGACGGCCGGCGTCGCTCAGCTTCCGGATGGCGATGTGGTGGGCATGAAAT
>CAYSHJ010001283.1:0-2159 GCA_964430385.1 uncultured Planctomycetaceae bacterium | reverse complement strand
ATTTGCGCCGCCGACTTCTTCGCCCCGCTGCCCAGATTCCGGCCGAGCACCGTCAGCGTCGCCGATTGCCCGGCGGTGATTGCACGTGGGAAGATATTCTCGACGTGTGGCCGATCCGAGATGACCAGCCGATACGGCGCTCCGCCGTTGTATGTCAGATCGTGAAACTTGACGAAGAACTCACCGTCCTCCGGCACGACGAAATCCAGAAACGGATCGGCCCCGAAGTAGTCGCTGTTCGACGTGAGTTGCTTGCCGGCTATGTTCGTCAGCGTCAGCATCCCGTCCATCGTCGAATCCAAGCGTGTGGCGAGACAATCGACAATCACCCGCTGCCCGCGTTTCGCCTCGAACCGAAACCAGTCCTCGCCATTCTGATCGCTCATTCCGTTGATCGCCGAGTTCACCGCGACCGCCTGTGCCTGAGCCGCCTCGTTATTCGGCTCCTTCTCTTCCACGTCGCTCAGCCCGTGCGAGACGTGAAACAGCCGAGGATTGCTGACTCCGAATCGCCCGACCCGCCGGCAGTCATACGTCCCCGCCGGCACGTCCCCTGCGACTGTGACTTTGAAGACACGGTTCTCCCGAAGGTGCTCCGCTTTGATCCCCGGATGATCGAAAATCATCTCGGTCACGCCATCGGTGTCGGCCCCGACCTGCTCGACCTGCACCGTGGTCCCCGCAGAGCCACCAATTGGGATCAAGCGATCGAAACGAATCAGCGGCAGTTCGGCTTGGGCGACGAACGATTGATGAACGCCGAAAAACACCGCGAGAATTGGTAGCAATCTTTTCAAAGCGAACCTCACCAACTTCAAGTGTGGATTTTTGCCTCTCGCTCAATGGCTCGCTTCTTCGCGTTTGAATGCGCGTTCACATCTGCGAAGAATCCGATCAATGAACTGATCAAACTTGTGACCGCAACGAACCACCAAAACCATCCGAGCGAAAAGTACCAACAAACAACAATTGCGATCACCGACCAAAATGCAAAATGAAGCTGGACTCACGCCAACACTGAAAGCCGCTCGTGCAAAAACTCCGGTGCAAGGTCCGCTCCGTTGCTCCAAGCAATGGTGTTGAGTTCGGGGTCTAGCCGGAATTGGCGAAACTTTGCAACGTCTTGCAAGGGTTCGAAAACCTCGCCGAACAACTCGTCTTTCAAATCGACCTCGCCGGCCGCTCCGTCGTTGAAACGAAGCCAGACCACGAAATCGCGAACGTATCGAGCGTCTTCGACGTGCAGGATCATTGGTCAATCCAAGGGAGGAATCGGTTTGAGAGGTTTGTTCGCCCTGGCCAACTGCCAGTCTTCGAGTAATTCCGGCTGATGCAGTTCACGCCATTCGTTGACCAGTTGCAAGACACGACGCGAAAGGATGCCTTCGGAAATTCCGGTTTCGATTTCGACGGTCGCCTCGGCTTCACCGTACTTGGCGTGAAAATGCGGCGGCTGATGATCGCGATGGTACATCACAATCGAGATGCCGAAGAAGCGACTGATGACCGGCATGTCTCAGACCAACTCCGGGATTGGCGCACCTTCGCTGAGGATCGGCAGAGGTCGTTTGGCTTGGTCGAAGAAGACGTGGTGGTGGTCGATGTCGAGTACCTTGTACATCGTCGAGAGGACGTTGCCGACGGTGTAGGGTTTCGTCGCGGGATACTCGGCTCGCGGATCAGTCGTGCCGATCGCTTGAGCCATTTGTAAGCCGCCGCCGGAGTACAGAATCGACATCGCGCCGGGCCAGTGGTCTCGGCCAGCGCCGCCGTTGATGCGCGGCGTGCGACCGAACTCGCCGAAGGCCATGACCAGCACGTCGTCGGCGAGACCCCGCTGATGCAGATCGGTCACGAGCGCGGCAACGGCGCGATCGAACTTCGGAAGCAAGTTGTTCTTCAGTTGAGCAAAGTTGTCGCCGTGAGTGTCCCAGCCGCCGCCGGCTTGGATGGTCACGTAGGTCACGCCGGCTTCGACCAGTCGCCGAGCCAGCAAGCAACTTTGGCCGAGATCATTGCGGCCGTATTGGTCGCGGAGCTTCGGGTCTTCCTTGTGAATGTTGAAGGCTCGCACCGCGCGGTCGTTGGTGATCATCTCCATCGCGTCGCGGTAGAACTGATCCAGGCCAACGATGTCCCCTTGCGTGTCGATGTCGCGG
>CAYSHJ010001282.1:0-4304 GCA_964430385.1 uncultured Planctomycetaceae bacterium | reverse complement strand
GTACATCGGGTATTACCACACCGACGTGACTGTTCCATCCGAGTATTTCCGCCCCGATGTCGAACGCCCGGCAGACCTCAAGCCGCATGTGCTCGACTTTTCCTATCTCTTCGATGATTCCGTTGAAAATCCAGACCATATCACGATGGGCAAAGGTAGGCGGATTCGAGACCCAGACGACGCGGCGCAAACTCACCAAAAAGGAGTCACACCGGCGGATGTCAGGCAATTGGAAGGGGACGTCGTACCGCTCGACAGTTGCGAACGGCTGATGGCCGCGATTCGTGCTCGCGCGTGAGTATGTCGGAACTTCTCATTCGGCTCAGACGATGAACGGACACCCGAAGCCATCTGCCAGAAACCGCCCAACCAAAGGCGTATGTCCGGGAAGCGAACCCGCAGCAACCACGGCGAGACAATGGGCGTTTTTGCGAGTGCTCGTCGTATCAACCAAGACATCGAGGGGAGCAAAGAACTTGGACCGCAGCCGGATCACGCCGAGGTAACGAGCCAAGGCGATCGTGCCGGCGAGTTGCTCAATGCGCTCGGCAGTCTGTCCTCGCGATTGTGTAATCAACGATTCGATGTAACGATGCGATCGCATGATTCGGTCTTCGAAAGATACGATGCCGGTATCGACTGTATCGGGCGACAAATTAGACTGCTTCATGTAACCCAGGCCGGCAGCTCCGGCCAACTGCTGCGCGATCTCGCGTAGCCCGGCAAACGACAGCCTGATTTTGGAATGAAGTGGAATCAACAAGTGAGTGACCTGCCACGGCTCCGTCGATTCGTCCGGGGGGCCACGAAGGACTAAGACCAGATCAAGGCGTTTTGGTTCGTGCTCAAAGTTCGCGATTTCGGCTTTAAGGTACGGGCCACAGCGGTCGTCGTGGATGTAAAGAGCGAGCAAATCACCCGCTAAATCATCGAGCGACTCACCAATAATGGTCCTTCGGTGAGTAGCCCGGACTTTCATACCGACGGCCGTCACCGCGTGGTACGTTCCTTGGCTGGACTCCAGAATGAGAACGGGAGCGAACCCAGATCGAATCGCCGTGTAGAGGTAGCCGCGGCTGGTCGCCGCATCATCAACGCGGAAGATATTGGGCGACAGTCCCACTGCCTGAATCGACTGGCACATCTGGTCGAGGGAAAGCCCCTCCGAAGGCATGGAGCGGCCGAACGGCAGAGAATACTTCGACGCCAACATGGTGATTTGGGCTGGCGTCGCACTGGCAACGTCCTCATGTTCCCGCGCCTTCTGGAGTGATGACCAGATCGCAGTGGTGGCACACGCACTCACGCCAACGTCTTGTTGTTGAAACGCTAGTCCGCGAACCGACAACTCCACGCCTAGCACATGAACCGTGTAACTGCGAGTGGGTGAAAAATCCCGGCGAAACTCTTTGAGGTCGGCAGGATCGTCCGGCACTTCCGGATAGCGATTCAAGACAGTCCGTCCCACGGGACTACCGGCGAGAGGGCGAACTACGCAGAAACCAAGATAGGCTTCATCCGAGAATTTACTTGCAAGTTGTCGGTAGACGGTCTCACCGCCCTTGATTCCCTCGGCAACGACCGCACGGAACCGGTCCTGAACTTCATTCTTCGATTTCGAGAAGAAGTGAACCCGGCGACAGTAGTTCGGATACGGATGAAGGCTTTTCGAATAGAAGACGCTGTGGTCTTCAATGTAGTCCCGGTCGATGTAGTGATTCTCGACAGCCATGCTCTGACAGCCGAGCCCCTCTGCATACCGAGCCACATAACGAAGCTGCCGAAACGACTCATTCGCGTTAGAAAACGGAGGAGCTTGTAATGCGAGCACCTCTGGTAGCAATGCCGTCGAGAAGTCGAAGAATTTTGTCTCTGGAATGATCGCTTGATCGGACACCGGTCTCTCCTAAGCGATCAATCACGAGTGTTGATCCGGATTGCAAAATCCCGGTCAGTCAACAACTCGGAGGCGCGAATCGCATCATTCAGCGGCCGAAGTCGGACTTCACTTTCCACGCGAAATGCCTCAAACCGTTGTCGCGCTTCGGAACCGGCGTCCTTCAAATGCAGAAGCGCACCTTCAATCCGCTGACGAGTCACTTCATCGAGGGCCACAATCTCATCCACGATTTCTGGCGTTTGATCGACGCTCACGTGCGGTGCCTTTCCTGAGTGTGCTACGAGTGAATTGTCGAATGCATCAAGGCTGTTAAGCACGGCCGTTGAACATCCCCTTGATCGTTGTGAGGCTGTGGCCTTCATTTTGAAGATCACGAATACGTTTGCAACGATCAAGATTTTCGTTGAGCGGAAAATGCCGCGTTCGACCTCGGCGGCGGAACACGAGCAGTCCCAATCCCGCCCAATGATCTACAGAGTCATAAGGCTCGCCAACGTGCTCTGCAAGTTGGGTGGCAGTGACATCCTTCTCCTCCTGATCGGGTTTCTTAGCTCGTGCCATGCGCCTGCGTCGCTCCTGTCCGTAAAGTCTTCTCAGTCCCTCAGGACTTACAGGAGTCTAAACTCCTGAAACTCCTAACGACAAGGCTCGCTCAAGTCCTCACACGAGAGGCATCGGCTGATGTTGATGCGACTCGTGGCCACGCTGTCTCACCTGTAAGCTGCCTGATGGACGTCACTTGGAGTACGCTTCTCGGAGTTTTGAAGTCTTCCAGTTCGGAAACTGCTGTATGAGCCTGCATCCGATTCGAGCACTCGACCATGTTCTCGACGAGTATCGCGACTACCTGCGCACGGAGTTTCGGGCCAAAGACCCCGCCTTGCGTGAGGCTTTGGAACGCGAATTGGAGGCTCCACGGTTTCTGGCTCAGGAGCCGTTCTATCAGGCTCACCGACCATTCAAGACCGGCGCTCGCTGGCGTGACCTCCCGATTGATACGCGGCTGGCCAGTGTCTTGGAGTCTCGCTCCAAAAGTGTGGCGGCCTATCTGCACCAGTCTGAAGCGATTCGAGAATTGCTTAGTCCGGCTGCGCGATCCGTGGTCGTCACGACCGGCACGGGCAGCGGTAAGACCGAAGCCTTTCTGTTGCCGGTGATGCAGAATGCGCTTGAGGATGCCGTTCGGTTTAAGAAGTCCGGGCTGACGGCGATCCTGATTTACCCGATGAATGCGCTGGCGAACGATCAGAAGTTGCGCATCGAAGAATATCTGGCTGGCTCGGGCATGGAAGGGGCTGTCCGTGTCGAGCAGTACGACCGCAGCACGTCGCAAGACAAACGGCGGGAGATGCGTGCTAATCCGCCGCATGTCCTGCTGACCAACTACATGATGCTGGAGTATCTGCTGGTCCGGCCTGCCGACCGCGATGGCATTTTCGCCAACCACCGCTGCCGGTTCTTGGTGCTCGACGAAGTTCATACCTATCGCGGCATCCTGGGCAGCAACATTGCCTTGTTGGTGCGGCGACTGAAAGTTCATCTGGAGCGGGCCACTCAGGACTGGGGGACCAATGTTGGCGACGCTGAACGTCCCCGACGCTTCCCGCAACTCGTGCCCGTCGGGACATCGGCCACGATCAAGAGCGTCAACGAAGAGGGGCGGACGCGCGAGGAAGTCATCGCTATCCGCGATCAATCGGTCCAAGAGTTTTTTGGAACGCTGACCGGTGTGGAGAAAAGTTCGATCCGTGTCTTCGGTGAGGAACTTCAAGACATCGCGACGCCCGCCGAGGCCGCTTATCCGGCTGAGCCTGCGGTGCTCGATACCGAGTCTTTCAATCTGAGCGACGCTGATCAGGTGCGGCAGGCGCTTTGCCGTCTCGCGGGGATCTCCGGAACCACGACAATCGACGCTGCCGCGCAACGCTGCCGACTGCTGTGGGACTTGAATCGCTGGTTGATCCGCAGGCCAATGTCCGTCAGCCAGATCGTTCAGCAACTCCGAGACGAAGTTCCTGCTCGAATGAGCCAAGAGCCGGATCGTGTCCAGAAGGAAGTTGAGGCGGCGCTCGTCATCGGGGCCGCCCTTCCGGACGGGACACCCGGAGCATTGCGACTCCGGGCGCACCGTTTCCTGCGCGGCGGCTGGAAGTTTCACCGCTGCGTGAATCCGGAGTGCGGCAAGCTCTATCCGATGGGCGAAGCAAAATGCAGCGATTGCAGCCATCTCACCGCTCCATTGTATCTCTGTCGCAACTGCGGCGCGGATTACCTGAGAATGGTGGGCGACGTGGCGACCGAGCCGTTGCGTCCGAGCGCTGACCCAGAGGACGAACCCGAGCATCTCGTCTACGAGCCTGATCGCTTCGATCGGACGATCATCAATGACGATGATGACGACGAC
>CAYSHJ010001281.1:0-3267 GCA_964430385.1 uncultured Planctomycetaceae bacterium | reverse complement strand
TAGCGCCGATAGCCGCCGCTGCCGCGGCGCGGCACGAACATTTCAAAAACCGTTCCCGCGGCGTTGACCTGAAACTCGTAATACCCCGGCTTGTCGTCGGCTGGCTTGAAGAAGAGTTCGAAGACATCGTTCTCCCACGTCAGCCCGTCGTACTCGGTGACGTCCGCGTATAAGTCGGCGTCGACCATGTCGGCGAAGAAGTAGAAGTAATCCCGATCCCACAGCAGCCGAGCTTTCGTCGCGGTCTTGGGCGGACGCGCGTCTTTGCCAAGCCATGGAATCTGAAACTCGGAAATGACCTCGGCCACCTCCCACACCTTTTCGTCGGCTTTGCCATCAATCGTGATGGGTTCCTCCGTCCAGCGGCATTCGCGCGGCTGGAGGGCTTCCACCTTGGGCAGTTCGGCACCGGTCGCGCCAATGATTGCGGTTGTGCCATGACAGGTCACAACAATTGCGACCAGGAAGAGCCATCGAGACGACGACAGGTCCATAACGCAGGCCTTCGTGAAAAGTCGTGGGAAATAGAAACGATGAATACTTGGCGCCGGCTGGCGATTTATTTTTCTGTCCGCCATTATTCTGTCGGACCAGTGAGATCGGGTTTCATCTGTCGGATCAGTTTCGCGAACTGCTCGCCTCGTTCGATGTAGTTCTGGAACCAATCGTAGCTGGCGCAGCCCGGTGACAGCAGCACGACGTCGCCGGGAACCGACACTTGTAAGCTCCAACGCGTCGCGGATTCAAACGAGTCGAAACACTGGCATGTTGGACTGGCGATGTGGGCTTGTTGGGCCGCAGCCTCGATGAGCCTGCCGAGTCCCGGACCAGTCTGACCAAGCAACGCGACTGCTTTGCAACGGCGAGCAATCACCACGGCCAGGTTTGTCAGATCAACTTGTTTGTCGTAGCCGCCAACAAGCAACACCAGCGGTTCATCGAACGACTGCAATGCCAGGATCGTGGCTTCGGGCGTGGTGGATTTCGAGTCGTTGATGCACCGCCGTCCCGCGAACTCGCCGACGAACTCCAACCGATGCGGCAATCCTCGGAACGACGAGACACCTTGCTGGATGGCCGCGATCGAAATACCAGCCGCCATCGCGGCGGCAATGGCGGCTTGAGCGTTCTGCCAGTTGTGGATTCCCGGCAATCGCAGCCAGTCATTCAACAAAAGAGGAAGCTCGCCGCCCCGATCCTTCGGCATTCGGGAGGTCACTTCCGGTCCGCAGCCAAACACACCGAGTTGCCGTTCATCCGTCGGACCAAATCGCAATCGAGTCGCGGCTGTCGGCCAAGTCGCGACTTCATCGTGTTGGTTGACGACGGCGAACTGCTCGGCGGTTTGGTGCTGAATCAAGTTTTGCTTCGCCGCGCGATAGGCTTCGACGGTGCCGTGGCGGTCCAGATGATTCGGCGAGAAGTTCGTGACGACCGCGATCTCCGGCCGCGGCCGCAGCGGCGCGAGGTCTTCCAGTTGAAAGCTGCTCAATTCCAAGATCACCCAATCCTCCGCCTGAATCTGCCGGACTTCGGGCAGCAAACTGATGCCGATGTTGCCTCCCATCCAGCACTTTGCCGGACGGGCTTGTCCGTCGGTTCGCCGGAAAATGGACCTGTCCCCTTTTGCCGCGGCGAAGATCGAATGGATCAGTGCGGTGGTTGTCGACTTGCCGTTGCTGCCGGTGATCGCCACGACACGGCCTGGGTTGCGTTCCCAGAACAAATTCATTTCGCTGGTGAGTGGCACTCCAGTTTCTCGCGCGATCTCTAGAAACTGACTGTCCTTGGGGACCGCCGGGCTGACAACGACCAGGTCCGTTTTTCGAAAGTCCACTTCGTCGTGTCGCCCCAGCTTCAGCGTTATTGGCCATGCAGAGTCCATGAGTTCCAGCGACGGCTGCAACTCATCGGCAACCCGCAGGTCCGTCACGATGATTCGTGCTCCCTGCTCAGCCAGAAAGCGGACGGCTCCCACTCCGCCGCCGAAGCCACCCAAGCCCATCACAGTGACCGTAAGCCCGCGAAAGTCGTCGCCGGAAGATACTTTCAGCATGATGAACTCATCTTCCTCGCGAGCGCCGGCGGACTTCCAACTCGGCGGAAAACTCCCACTGTCTTCACCGTGTCTCCCCGTCCCCGTGTTTCCGCGTCTCGAAGACTGGACTTCGGAGGATTCCTGATTGTCCGACCAGAACCGAGCAATTTGAGTTAACGGTTGTACGCAGTCTGCCGATATTCAGGAATAGTCGCGGCGTTTGCAATCTGCTCGCCGCGATCCTTTAGGACCGCACGATAAGGTGGTCCGACTCGCGATCGAAGTCCGGCGATCATCAGACGGTTCGACAGTAGCTCGCATGGAATCGGGGGAGATCATGAAGTTTGGGCGGAAGACGAACGCATTCATTGTTGGCATCGCTTGTTGGGGAACTCTTGCCCAACAGACTCCATCGTTCGCTGGTCCTCCGGCAAGTCCGGCGGCGGCGACGACGACACGAGTCAACGATGCGAAACCTGCTCCGAAAAAAGTTGCTCAGCCCACGGCCATCGACGTGGCACTGGCGAACGGAGGCACGGTGTCCGGACGCATTCTGGACGACAACCAGCAAGGCGTGGCAAACGCACCTGTGTCGATACGTCAGGGCAAAGAGGAAGTCGCCCAAGGCGTCACGGACAACAACGGCCGCTTCGAGATTCAGAATCTCCGAGGAGGCGTTTATTTGGTGACCTCGAGCAACGGCTACGGCTTGTTCCGATTCTGGACGCCGAAGTCCGCTCCACCGGCGGCACGCGATCAAGTACTGCTGATGAAGCAAGCGGTCGTCGTGCGCGCTCAAAACCCCGATCAAGGTGGTGATGTGCTCTACGATGAGAACGGTCAGCCATATGCACGCATTTATGCGGTCGACAACGGTGTTGTCACTCCAGCGGCCTACCCGCCCGTGGGTAGCGGCGGCATCATGGGCGTGGACTGTATTACGCTCACCTTGCTGGGCGCAGCGATCGCTGGCGCGGTGCTGGGAGGACTTGCGTTGGCAGATGATGATGATGACGAATCAGCCAGCCCTTAGCTCGAACGGCCAAATCAGCGGAGCGAGGCCGACAGTCACGGCCATGTAGATCAGATCGAGCGGGATGCCGATTCGCAAATAATCGGTGAACTTATAGCCGCCGGGGCCCATGACCATCAGGTTGCACTGATAGCCGGTCGGAGTGGCAAAGCCAGCGGACGCGCCGACCATGATCGACATGATGAACGGCATGGAA
>CAYSHJ010001280.1:0-4281 GCA_964430385.1 uncultured Planctomycetaceae bacterium | reverse complement strand
TGCTGTTATCCACGTCCGTGTCGTTCGCCGTCAGGTCGGCGATCGGGATCGTGCGGTTTCCCGAATCTTCCGCGATGCTCGACAGGCTGTCGTCCACCGCCACCGGGGCGCCGTTCACCGCCGTGATCGTGAAGCTCACCGCACCCGTGTCCGTCAGGCTGCCGTCGCTGAGCGTGTAGTCAAAGCTGGCCGCCCCGTTGAAGTTCAGCGTGGGTGCGAAGATCACGTCCGTCCCGACAATGCTGACCGTGCCGCCCACCGCGTTCGACACCGCCGTGATCGTCAACTCCGCGTTGCTGTTGTCCACGTCCGTGTCGTTCGCCGTCAGGTCGGCGAACGGGATCGTGCGGTCCCCCGAATCTTCCGCGATGCTCGTCAGGCTGTCGTCCACCGCCACCGGCGCGTCGTTGACCGCGTTGACCGTGATCTGGGCGGTGTCTGAAAAAGTGCTGAAGGCGGTGGCACCGCCGAACGAGGTGGTGTTGGCCGTGTCGCCAGCGGTGCCGGAGGATTTGTCCCAGGCTCGGAACGTGAACGTGCGGCTGCCGTTGAAGTTGGCGTTGGGGACGAAGCGAATCTTGTGCGTGACGCTGCCAGTGAGCGTGCCGTCCAGTAGACGTGCGGCGGAAGTGAAACTCACCACAGATCCAATCGTGGCGGTGAAGTCAGTCCAGCTTGCTCCGTTATTCGTGGAGAACTGCCACTTGCCGTTGGTGTTGTCCACGGCCGTGACTGCGATGGCTTCCACGGCGCCATTGGCGTCAGTGATAGAGCTGTTTACAACAATCGACTCCACGGTGTCTCCGGCCGACGTGGTGTTGTCTTCATCAATGGCCGACAACGCGGGGCTTTGCGTGGCATTCAGCGCGGGAGCGGTATTCGTGGTGATGACGACATCATTGTTGCCGGGGCCACCGGTGTATGAGATGTACGCTCCGAATCCGCTGCCGAGGAAGTTGGCGATCGCGGCGTCTTCCGGCAGGCCGGTGAAGGTGCCGATGACGGCGTCCATGCCGTCGTTCTCGACGACGGTAAAGGACTCTCCCGAAGACGGTATGTGCGTGCCGCTGAGCACGAGGTCCACGGCGGTGAGATCGACAGTGCCGGCGACGTCGAGCTGCTCGTATTGCGTATCGACGATCGTGCCGTTGATGACGATGGCTAGGTCTGCGCCGGCAACAAAGGAGACCGTCGAAGCCTTAACGTCGGTGCCGCTACTGGTGGTCTGGACGCTGCCGGCACCGCCTGGCGTGAGGCTAAGTGTGCCGCCGCCGGTGTCGAGCGAACCGGGGTTAAAGATGATGCTGCCGCCGCTGGTGAGCGCAAAATCGCTGCTTGTCGGATGCGTGATGGCCGCGCTGACGGTAATCGCGCCGGTGTTCGCATCGCCAATCTGGATCTTACCAGCCGTGATCCGGTCCAGTTCGGCATCGGAAAGGCCGAGCGGACCGCCCAGCGGGTCCGTCGCCGTCCCCAGGTTGATTCCAACACCATTGACCTGTGGCTGGAGCGTGACCGTGCTGATGTTGTTAGCGCTGATCGTTGACGAGCTGTCGAAGCTCATACTGTTGCCACGGACGGTCGTGTTGCCGCCGTTCGCCGCAGTGGTGATCGAGCCCGATGAAATCACGATGGCCAGGCCACTCGCGTTCAATCCTTCGAGTCCCGTGACGATCACATCGCCGCCACCGGACGTGATGATCGAATTGATACCGTCGATGAAGACTCCGATGTTCGAATTGCCACCTCCGCCGCCGTTGCCGTCGACAGTCACGTTTCCCATGCCACCCGCGCTGATCTGACCGCCGCTCGAGTCGATGAAGACGCCATAGTTGTTATCACCCAAACCGTTGCTGCCGGTGCCGATAACCTGCACGTCGCCGGTGCTGGAGGTGATGGTGCTGCCCGATTCCAGTTCCACGCCAAAGTTGCTGTTCCCGTCACCGTGACCCCTGCCGATGACCGTGACTGAACCGGTGCCACCCGCGCTGATTTGGCTGCCCCCAGTAAGCGCAATCCCAAAATCGCCACCTGCGGTCGAACTTGCTCCGTCGCCTGTGACCTGCACGTCGCCGCCACCGGAGGTGATCGTGCTGCCGGAACCGACTCGCACTCCAAATCCGACACCCGCGGAGCCGTGCCCCATACCATCGACGAAGACGTTGCCGATTCCGCCGGACGTGATCTCACCAGAGGACTCAACATAGACACCGTAATTGTTGTCTTGGCTCAGAACGCTGCCGCTGCCTGTGACATGCACATCGCCGTCGCCGGAAGTGATCGTGGCATTACGGACGTAAACGCCGAAGTTGCGCCGGTCGCTGCCTCCACCGGCCCCTTGGATCTCCACCTTTCCGGCACCGACAGCAGTGACCGTGGCTCCCGCGTCCACAAAAACGCCAAAATTATTGCCAATACCACTGCCACCTTGGCCGATGATCTGCATTTGATTGCCGGTCACCATTCCCGTGTTGTCAATCTGCACTCCGGAATTAGAATTGCCCGAGTCCCCACCACGCCCTTGCAGAATCACGCTTCCGCCGGTGCTGCTGATCATCGCACTGTCGACCCGGATGCCGATGAAGTTACCGCTCGTCGGAGCGGTCCCTTGATTAGCTTCGAGTACGAGGCTGCCGTCCTGTGTTTGCAGCTTGGAACTGCTGGCCAGTTCGATGCTGCGGCTAACGCGGATGTCGATGGTACCGGCGCCGGATGTAATGAAGTTGGCATTGCTCCCGATATTGACCCGATCCACGCCGCTGGAAAGCGGCAGTACATCATTCGTCAGATCAACGTCGAGACTGCGGTCCGGAGCAAAAACGACACTCGCATTTAGGTTCACCACGTCGTTGCCGAGGTCACCATTGATCGTGACATCCCCGCTGAACGGGACGCCGCCCGTGAAGGATGAGGCCGTGAGCGTATCGTCGCCGTCGCCACCATTGATTGTCAGCGAGGCACTGAGCGTGGGATCAACCGACGCCACATCGACCATGTCATCGCCGCTGCCCGCATTGATCGTCAGTGAGTTCGTGGGATTCACGAACGTCACGCTTTCGCCCCGCGTGGAGTCGATCGTCATCCCCGAGTTGAAGTCGTCTTTCAGCGTGATCAATTCCGACCCGCCGTTGAACGTGAAGACCCGGTCGGTCGCGCTCAAGTTGTCGAGGATCGGTTCCAGGCCGGTGTAGCTGATGGTCGAGTTTCCGGTGACGTCGATCATCCCGACCGAAGCGTTGTCGAACGTGTGCGTGACCGTCGTGAACATCATGCCGGCGCCGCCGAACAGTGTCAGACTGTCGTTGGTCGCCTGTGTGCCGCCGTCGAAGACGATGGCTTTCGGGAAGTTGCCGGCGGAGAAATCGACCGTCAACGAATCATCGCCATCGAACGTGTTGACGACGATCTGGCCGCTGACTGCATTGAACAGAATCGTTGTGGTGGACAGATTGAGCGGATCAGTGGTATCGCTGATCACGAACACGCCTACTGCCGTGTTCGCCTGAATGGTCAACGCGTCCGCCGTCGGCGTGCCGCTGGAATCGCCCGTGATGACCAAATTGCCCGACGCATCGATCGCGACGGACGACAGCAGCGCGCGTGACTCTAACGGTTCGACGTTCGGGGACATCCAGCGGCGGCGCTCCCGGTGCCGTGGCCGCCGCCAGTAAGGCGGCACACTTCGACTTCTCACACTGCAACGCCAGTGTTTGACCAGCATGAGATTTCTCGGTGGCCTTGGGGCACGAAAAAAGGGGCGACGGACTTGAGCAACACCCAGCTCCCTGACATTGTCCGGTGTCAATTGAATCGGATGTTGAGCCCGAGAAATGATAACCTACATAGTCTGGGAGTCAGTCTAATGGTTGATCCAGGGTGTCGCTAAACAGAAAATCTCCGCTTGTTGGAAGCTCACGTATAATCGGTCGCGTTATACCGAGGCCGGACGGTCGTCAAAGGCGGAGGAAAATGACCGAGAAAACTCTGGAATTTCGGCCAGACGAGCCTTGATTCGCCGTCAGACCGTTCGCACGCCGATCGTCAGCAGCAGATTGGCCCACAAACGCTGATCGGCCGTTTGAATCGTGAGGACGTGATTCCGAGAAGCCACCGCGTCGTAGAACTCCCATTTGGAGATGGGCAGCAATGGCAGGTTGACGCCGTTGTCCGTGAGGATTTTGCGATAGTCGGCCCAGATCGGCGGGTCGCCGTGCAAGGCGTACGGATCGTCCGCGGGAATGCCCATCGTGTTCGCCTCTTCGATGGGCAGAGCCGACAACA
>CAYSHJ010001279.1:0-2242 GCA_964430385.1 uncultured Planctomycetaceae bacterium | reverse complement strand
CACCAGCAGCCTGCTTGTTTCTCGCGAATGCATTCAGATTCGACGTGTGATGTGAACCGCGTCACGCGCGTCGGCCACTTTCCTTCGTTTCACGATCCGACGAAGATGCGTCAGTTCGATCCGCCGTCGCTCGTCGCGAGTCGTTTCATGCGTCAATTTTTGTTCCGCGTCCGATTCGTTCTCGCGCTCATCATGCTCGCGCCGGTTGGCCGAACAATCGCGGTGGACGAGGATTCTCCGCAGCCATCGGTCAAATCTGCTCCGACTGCGAATGTGTACTCCGAGGACGCACCTGCTCCCGACGCGACAGAGTTTGCCGACCCGACGACACTCGCGCCCGAGTGGCTCGCGCCGGCCTGGCATCCGGAAACGGGACTGCTCTCGATACACATTCGGCCGGAAGAGACTGACGCTTATTTCGCAATTCTGAATCACGCACGCAAGCTCTCACTGAAACAGCTCAAGGACGCGGCCAAGCAATTCGAAAGCGAGCGACGAACGATCGTCCACAAGGATCCGGCGTATCGCTTTTACTTCCGCAAGCCGGATGTACAGTTCCCGACGTTTGTCGATTTGTTCCGTGCCCCGGAGGCATATCACGGACGACTGGTCACGCTTCGCGGACACGTTCGCCGATTGGTGTCGTATCCCGCAGGCAAGAATGATCTTGGTCTTGAGCAACTTCATGAAGCGTGGCTGTACACTGACGAAGCACAACAGAATCCGGTGGTCGTCGTCTGCACCGAACTGCCACCCAAGATGCCCGTTGGCAGCGACATCCTGATCGACTTCGTGTCCGCGACCGGTTACTTCTTCAAACGCTACGGTTACAACGACCGCAACGGCGAGCGGCGATTCGCTCCGTTAATCTTGGCTCGGCGTTTGGAATGGGCTCCGCCGCCGCAACCCGCTCACTGGATTTCACCAGCCGCCGCATTTGGCCTGACCGTCGGAGCCGGATTCATCATCGTCGCACTTTGGTGGCGAAGCACAAAACGCTCTCGCACCGCCGTCCGCCACGCGACGGACGACGCACCAATCATCTTTGCTCAAGACTCAATCAAACCGATCATTAGTGCATCCGAGCCGCCGATTCACGGCAATCAGAAACACCGCATCTCCGATTAGCGAAGATCAGCGGAGATGAGCGTTCCTTGTGCATTTCAGAGAATCAAACTGGAACGCTAATCTCCGCTGAACTTCGCTGATGGATACAGACAACGAAATGAAACCCGACGCCGCGACATCTTTGTTCCGTTCGTCCAAGCTGGATCGGCCGATTCGGTTGGGGGTGTTGATCTCCGGTGGCGGGACGACGCTGGTCAACTTTTTGAAGAAGATCGGAGCCGCCGAATTGAATGCCGAGATTGCCGTGGTTATCGCTAGCCGCGACGGCATTGCCGGGATCGAGCGTGCTCGCGAGGCGGGGTTGGCGTGTGAGGTGATTGCTCGCAAGCAGTTTGATTCAGTGGAGACTTTCTCGGTGAAAATCTTCGACCGCTGCCGAGCGGCCCAGGTCGATCTGGTCACGCTGGCCGGCTTCCTGTCGCTGATCCGCATTCCGCCGGACTTCGAGCGGCGAGTGCTCAACATTCACCCGGCGCTGATTCCGGCGTTCTGCGGGAAAGGCTTTCACGGGCATCATGTTCACGAGGTGGTGTTGGCTAGCGGCGCGAAGCTCAGCGGCTGCACGGTCCACTTCGCCGACAACGAATACGACCACGGCCCGATCATCGTCCAACGCGCCGTCCCGGTGCTCGAAGGGGACACCCCCGACACCCTCGCCGCTCGCGTCTTCGAGGCCGAGTGCGAAGCGTATCCCGAAGCGATTCGGCTGTTCGCGGACGGTTGAGGTTCCCGATGATCCACCGCCGGCGGCCGACAGCTTACGGCAGGGTTGGAAAAAGGCTCAGAGCGGCGGCACCTTGCCGGTTGATCGCCTCTGGGACGGGCTTGATGTCGAAAGGTGAACAATGAGCACAACTAAGACAGTTTCCCCGGAACGCCTGGAAGAGATTCGTCGATCCTGGCCGGTGCTGGATGCGGACGATGACGACCTGGCCCAGCGAGCCGAACGGATGCGTGAAGCCGCCGCCGAGCAGTCGTTGTGCGGTGAGTTGCGGCGAGCGGTTCACGGCTGCGGCATCCACATGAACACGATGACTTGATTCTGGCCCACCGCACCAAAATGGCGACTTCCGAAGCCAAAGCGATCTTGAAGACTCGCGGCCAAGTGGCCGAG
>CAYSHJ010001278.1:0-1853 GCA_964430385.1 uncultured Planctomycetaceae bacterium | reverse complement strand
TCGCGACCAACGTCTTGATTGATGCGCGGCGTGCGACCAAACTCGCCCATCCACACGACCACGACGTCCTTAATCATCCCACGATCCTTCAGGTCGCTGACTAAGGCCGCAATCGCTGTGTCCATCGGCGGCAGATTGCGGTCCTTCAGCGTGTTAAACACGTTGTTGTGCAAGTCCCAGCCACCCATTCCGACTTCGACGAATGGGACGCCCGCTTCGACCAATCGTCGAGCCATGAGCAAGCCGCGACCGAAATCGCCGCCACGCATCATCGTGCCGGTGCCGCAGTATTGGTCGATCATCTTCTTATCTTCCTTGTCGACCTTAAAAGCCTCCATCTGCTTCGAGGTCATTAAGTTGATCGCCTTTTCGTAAACGTCCTTGTGAGCCTGCGGAGCATCGCCACGCTTGGACGCGATGAAGTTGTCTTCGATGACTCCCAACATGGACAACCGTTGCTTCAGACGGTTCGAGTCCACGCCATCCGACTCCGCGTTGCGAATGCGGCCGTTACCATCGACCACGAACGCCGCGTTTGACATCCCCAAAAAACCGGGGCTGCCGGGATCACCGTTGACGGAGACGAACGAGGGAATCTCCAACTCTTTCCGCTTCGAGCCCAGTTCGTGACTCACCACCGAGCCGAAAGTCGGATGTACTACCGTCGGATTCGGAACGAAGGCCGTGTGCATGAAGTAACGTCCGCGGCCGTGATCAGCCTCGCGCGTGCTCATCGAGCGTACGACGTTGAGCACGTCGAATTGCTGAGCCGTTTTCGGCATGTGCTCGCTGATCTGTAAGTCACCCTTGGTGCTGATCGGCTTAAACTCGCCGCCGTTTTTGGAACCGGGCTTCAAGTCCCAAATATCGATCGTCGGCGGACCGCCACCCATCCACATTAGGATGCAGGCCTTTTGGTTCTTGCGAACCGTATCTGCGTGAGCGTGCAAATGATTGATGAATTCCAACGCGGGAATCGTGGCGGCGCTGGCCGCCAGGTGCTGCATGAAGTGTCGACGGCTCATGCCGGTGGGTACGAGGTTCATAGATTACCTTTCTTAGTGGATGAAGATGAATTCGTTGGAGTTCAATAGCGCCCAGAACATGTCTTGGTAGGCCGCCAACTTCACATCCGGGGCAACTCTCGCCAGCGCCTGAGTCGCCTGAGATTCCTTGGCGCTGGGAAGGCGGCTGAGCGTCGCCAAGAACAACTTGCGGACACGATCTTTGTCCTGAGGCGACTCCGCCAAAATCGTGTTCAGATAGCTGCCTTTCTGAGCGCTGATCGCGTCTTTGACCAGTTCGCCGTTCATCATCATCAGGGCCTGCGGGATCGAACCGTTGAACGTCGTCGATTCGTCACCTTCGTCGGTGCCGAACGCCAGAACGAACTGCTGCAGCCACTGCTGCCGCTTCTGTTCGGCCTGTTCCCAACTGGAACGACCCGACTTGTGAGCGTTCGTCGCGACGAGCAGCGAATCGTAAAGCTGCTCCGCCGACATGGATTTCAGGTACAAGTGAGTGAAGAGCGCCGTCGTGCCGGCCGCGGGATTGTCCTTCTCTTCGTTGGTTTTGGCCGCTTGGCTTGTCAGATTGTACGCCTCGGAATTGCAGATCCAGCGAATGAGCTGCTTGACATCATAACGCGACTTCACGAACTCGACGGCCAGCCGTTCCATCAAGTCCGGATGCGACGCCGGATTATGCGGACCGATGTCATCCACCGGCTTGGTAAAGCCGAATCCAAAGAAGTGGCCCCACGTGCGGTTGACCATCGCCGCGGCGACGAGCGGCTTCTCGCCTTCGATCATCTGCTTGGCCAATTCGGCACGCCGGTTCACGTCGTAGCCGTT
>CAYSHJ010001277.1:0-17227 GCA_964430385.1 uncultured Planctomycetaceae bacterium | reverse complement strand
CCCGCATGTCTGATCACGGCACACGGCCCCATGTCGATCTGTATTCCCGACATCGACGCCAAATGGCTGTGCCGATCTTCCAGCGTGAACTTCCCGTCGCTGACGGAAAGCAGTTCGATCTCGCATTCGACAGGCGAATCGAATCTCGGATCGCTCCGTCCGCCAAACGTCAGCAGGTGTCGCGTGCCCATCGGAAACCGCGAGATCTCGGCCACGGCGATCGGATCGTTGATCACGACCGCGGAGTTCTCGATGCGCTGCGCGACGAGTGCTCGCAACACCGCCGTGTTGTCCCCTGCGGCTCCGCCGCCGATGTTATCGGACGGTTCGACAATGATCACCGGCGTTTCGCCGCGCGCCACTTCGGCCTTGATCGTCGACAACATGCTTTCGAGTGACGGCGGTACGACGTTTCCTTGCTCGCGCAGCCGATGCGCTTGATCGACAAGTGACTGCAACGCCCGACGAGCTTCCTCCGGATCACCGAACGTCACGGCGGTGAACGACACGCCCGTATCGGGAGTGTCCGCAAACGAATAGCCGGCAAAGACGTTGACCGCGGCGATGTCAGGATTCCGCTGCTCGATCTCGCGCGCCAGCGCTTCGAGCGTCCGCATCGGATTATCGTCGGTGCCAACTCCCGTCGGCGGCCACATGATGTTCGGCGCGGCATGCACTGTCACGCTGTGGCGCGGGCGTCTCGCCTGCGGAGGAGTCACAGGCGAGACGTCTGTGCCACGAAGTTGCATCACTCGATCCAGCAGCCGCGCGCCATCGCGCGCCGCCTCGCAAGCATCAACGTGCGGATTTTGGCGATACCCGACGAACGCCTGCGTCTGCTCCGCGAATTCGCGCGAGATGTTGCCGTGCAGATCGAGCACTCCACCGATCGGCACGCGATCCCCGTTCGGCAACGCGCGCAGACGGCGAACCAACTCGCCTTCCACATCCCGTACCGACTCTGTCGCCATCGCTCCGTGCAGCACGAGATAGACGCCGTCCACTCCTTGCCGCAGCGCCGATTCCACACGCTCGCGCAGCTCAGACCAAAACCGTTCGAAAACCTCGTCCTCGACCGTCCCGCTGGGAGTCGCGCGCGCATCAATCGTCGGGATCAGCTCCCAACCGCGTTCCGTCGCGATGTCCAAAGCTCCGGCGAGCGGCGATGCATCTCCCCGAGTCGCCAACAATTCTTCACCACGCCGCACCGCGAATGCCGCCCAAGGTGTTCGCTCCGTCAAGAACGTGTGCGTCTCGTGAAACAACCCGGCGATGAGCACTCGATGTCGCATGGCCGCATTTTAGACCGCGCGGCGATGACTCGCTACCAGCACATCGCGGACAGGCACCAATCGCGGCCACGTGGTCTTGAAAGCCAGCTCTCCCCGCGGCGGCGCCTCGGCCAATGTCTTGGTCCATGCATGTCGAGCCTCGCCCAAATCAGTGAACCAGTTCGACAGGCGACCAATTCTTGGCGTCGCTGTATTCGAAAGCATTCAGGTATATGCGACGCCTACTCGACTGTTTTCTGCCAAACTCAGCTACGATTTCGCGCGGTCGATTTCAGCAAAGCCATCAAACTCTCGACGGACTTTTCCACTCATGGGTACAGCACTCAGCCCCAAAGAAACAAGCTTCCTGAAAAACTTGGCTCGACCTGAGAGGATTCAGACGTTCCTCGACGATCAGCTCGGATACAACAAAGAGCTGACGTGCCGCTCGCCGCGTCGCGTGTTGCGTGACCGGGTTGCTCATTGCGCGGAGGGAGCGTTTCTGGCCGCAGCGGCGCTTCACGTCATCGGACACGCCCCGTTGATTCTGGATCTCGAAACGGTGCGCGACGACGACCACTTGCTAGCGGTCTTCCAAGAAAACGGCCTTTGGGGAGCCATCGGAAAATCCAACTACGCCGGCCTGCGATTCCGCGAGCCGGTCTATCGGACGCTGCGCGAATTGGTGATGTCGTACTACGAACACTACTTCAATCTGGCTGGTGAGAAAACATTGCGAGCCTACTCGACTCGCCCCATCAATCTCACCCGCTTCGACCCGATCGACTGGATGATCACGGAAGACGATCTGTGGCCGGTTTGCGAATACCTCTGCACGATCTCGCACACGCACATCCTGACACCTCGTCGCGAACGCCAGCGGCAATTCGTGGATCGGCGATTGTTTCAATCCGGGTTGGTGGGATCAGTCTGATTCGAAAACGGTTAGGACTTACGGGAGTATTGAAGCAATAGTTGTCCACGCTCAAACCTCAATCCAGCGGCAGTCCGATTCCGACGAGCAATCTGCGCAACGGTTTACGAGGACGAGACGAACGTCGCATCGGACAACTGAGGGCTCCCTGGCGGTCTCTATAAAAGTAAATATGGGAAAAATAGGATGAATAGGATGGATTAGGGACTTGCGATTCGGTAAGATGCTAAATTCACAATCTGAAAATGGGAAAATGTGGTAATTTGAATGTAATTCCCAAAAATTCGATGACTCGGATTTATTGGTCCGCTATGCCGCATGCGGAACCAGGCTTCGAGAGTTTGCCGCTAAGGAGTCTCACATGGCCGCTCAACTTGGTACCTCCCCTCAGGGAATCGATCTGTTTCTTCTGTGGCGAAAGAAGTTCGTGCTTTTGGCATCCCTCGTCGCCGGAGTCGGGATCGGTATCGGTTACTTAGAGTTAGCTCCAACGAAATACCAAGCGCAAGCACGTGTTTTGATTGAACCACGTGGCTTAGCCTCGGGATTGGAGTCGGACGGACGTGTGAATTTCGAATTCCTGCCGACCCAGGCCGAGACCATCCGCAGCCCAATCACGGTCAGCCGGGCTCTCAAATCCGTGGAAATCACGCCGCCGAGCGGAACCGATTTAGAGAAATTCGATCCGGTCCTCTTCGTCCTTGCGTCGTTGCGAGCGACGCCTGTTTTGAAGGCCAACGTACTCACGATTGACTACAACAGTACCAATCCGGTGGAAGCTGTTGCCGTTATCTCCGCAGTGATCGAGAGTTACCGACGCGACGTGGCGGAAGCCGATCGCGGCACGTGGGCGACAAACGTCGAGATGATTGCGGCTCGCGAACGAGAGCTTCGGCACGATCTCGAAGCGTTACAGAGTTCGTACGTGGAACTTCGCCAGAGTAGCCCTCTCGCTGGTGGTGTCGGGCACGACGCAACGGTCATCGCTTTGGCAAGGCTTAATGAATTGGGAAACCAACTGGCGGAGACAGAACGCCGTCGGTTCGACCGGGAGACGCGACTGAGTGCGGTGACGACGGCCCTTTCGTCGTCGGAACCGCTTCCGGCAGTCACGACCCAAGCAGCGGTCGCGACGGATGGCCAACGCGTGACCTCCGTGGTCGCACTCAAACCGGTGCCATCGCAGCTCGAGGCACGCCTCCTTGAGCAGGTTCTACCCCACGTCGAGCCAGTCGAAGCCCGCAGCATTGAAGAAATTGAGCAGAAACTGCGGTTCGTCAAACTTAATCTCGAGCAACTGGACGCGACGTACGGCCCAAGGCACCCGGATGTGATCTCCGGCAAAGCCGAGGTCACCGAATTCGAAGAGCTGTTGCAGCAGCGTCTCGAGTGCATCGTCAGCGGTTGGAAAAGTGAAGTGCAAGTGTTGAAGGCCGCCGAACAGCGCCTCAAGGCCGCATACGCAGAGGAACGCCAACAGGTAAAGGGTGTTGATGTCTATCTTGTCAAGGAACAAATGCTCCAGGGAAATATCCGCAAGATCGAACAGCTTCACTCCACGACGCTGACTCAGTCGGAACAAATCCAGGCTGCAGATAAGGCAATCACAGAGGGGCGCAGTTCAATCCAGATGCGGATTCTGGATGGGCCGCGCCTGCTCGATGACATGATGTGGCCCAAGCCGAAGCCGCTCTTGGCCGCTGCCGCTTGCCTCGGACTGGTCGCCGGGTGCTGTTTCATCTTGCTGAGCGATTTCATCAGAAGACACCTTGAAATTGCTGGAGAACGAACGTGACGCAGGTGCTGGCGCAATGCTGTCTGATGCTGGTCGTCTACGCATACGGCCTGTTCCCTCTTTGGGTGTACATCCGCGGGCGGCTATTTCGCAAACCGTGGCGCTCCGCAGAGATCACTCCCACGGTCTCCATTATCATTATCTGCCACAATGAAGCGGGCCACATCGAAAAGAAACTGCGGAACGTTCTCTCGCTGGACTACCCATCCGATGCATTGCAGGTCATCGTTGCGTCGGACGGCTCCGACGATGGAACGGACGACATCGTGCGCTTGTTTTGGGATAAACGGGTGACGCTACTTTCCTACTCGCGACGAGGAAAGATCCCCGCACTGAATGATGCGGTCCCCACGGCGAGTGGTGAGATTCTGGTCTTTTCGGACGCCAACAGCCAATTCGCTTCCGACGCACTCCGAAAGCTCACGAGGCATTTCGCTGATCCTTCGATTGGCTGCGTGGCTGGTAATCAGGTGTATACTGATGATCCAGATGCCGGAGTGGCAGCGTCCGGCGAACGGTCCTATTGGAGTTTCGACCGCAGCCTCAAGTTCGCGGAAAGTATGGCGGGAAACACGATCTCCGCAACGGGAGCTATCTACGCCATTCGGAGCGCACTTTTTCAAGAGGTTCCGTCGGGCGTGACGGACGACTTCACGATTTCGACGCGAGTTATCCGTCAGGGATATCGCATCGTGTTCGATCCAGACGCAATTGCCAGTGAGCCAGTCGCCGGCAAACCACGCGCGGAGTTTCGCCGAAAAGTGCGTGTGATGACGCGTGGACTGAGGGCGGTCCTCACGGTTCGTGACCTGCTCAATCCGTTCCGCTATGGTTTCTACTCACTTCAGCTTTTCTCGCATAAGGTTTTGCGCCGGCTCGTCGTCCTTCCTTTGCTGGTGCTCTTGTGTTTGAGCCCCTGGCTGTGGAACGCCGGGTGGTTTTTTCGGGTGCTGGTGATTTCGCAAATGGCGGTTTACATACCGGCGCTTGCGGGATGCGCGTTGGCCCGGACAAGACTGGGACGCTGCCGCGTTTTGTCCGTGCCGTATTACTTCTGCCTCGTGAACGCCGCGGCACTGGTAGCCGTGCTTAACGTCCTTTGCGGACGCAAGATCGAGCGTTGGGATTCGCAACGCGCCGAATCGAGTTCGGACCAGATTCAGCCCACTCTCGTTGGGAATCGATCGTCGTGAACGATTCAGAGCGATCTAAGGTGTTGGTGAGTGTTCCGGCCGTGATCGACCACTGGATGACCCCGGTGGTGATCTCGGCCCTGGTCGCGATCGCGGGATTGACGTTTTTCCAGTCGATTCCCCTGGTCGTGGTGGCCCTCCTGGCGCTGCTTGGTGGCGTCGCGTTTCTTCGTTGGCCGGATGTGACCACACTGTGTGTCGTCGGCCTAATTTACAGCAACCTTCCGGTCGTGGCGGTCAAGTTTCACGGTGCACCGCGCATTCTGCCCGCAGCCGTTCTGGCGATGCTCATCTGGCCGCTCGTGCATCGCCTGTGCATTCGGCAGGAACGGATTTGTTTGTATCCGGGGCTGCCATACCTGCTTTGTTTTCTCGTGGTGCAGTTGATCGGCGCGTTGTTGGCCAAGGATCCGGTGACCGCATTCGAGCAGCTCGTGTCGTTCGTGCTTGAAGGTGCCCTGCTGTATTTTCTCGTGACGAACCTGATCCGAACGCGACGCATGCTTCGAGCCAGTCTCTGGGTTCTGGCCATGTGTGGCGTGTTGATGGGCGGAGCCCCTTTGCTGCAGCGATTAGTCGGCCTGAGCGATTCAGAGTTGGGCGGTTTAGCACAAAAGAATATCGAACTCGGACCAAACGAGACGAATGTCGTCGAAGCGATCGAAGCGCAGCGCGCAGCCGGCACCATCGGCGAGAAAAACCGCTACGCCCAGTTTATGTTGCTGCTGGTGCCCATCGGCCTCTCGCTCGCGGCGTCTGAGTCGTCATTGCGTCTGCGCAATTTGGCTCGCGTGGCAACAATTCTCGCGCTGCTCGGTGCTGCGATGGCGCTTTCCCGCGGTGCCGCAGTCGGCTGTATACTGGCCCTTGGTGTCGCTGCTTGTCTGAGATTAATCGATCGCAGCCAGATGAAGCTCATCGTTGCCGGCACCGTCGTTATGCTGTTGCTATTGCCGCACTACCTGATGCGTTTGGAGTCCCTGGGATCGGTTGGTGGGGCGATGACCCAAGTCAACGCTGGAGTCGGTCAAACCGACGGCGCGGTTCGTGGCCGACTGACAGAAATGGGAGCCGCTCTGTTGGTTTTTCGGGACCACCTGCTCGTCGGCGTTGGTCCAGGCATGTTTCCGGAATACGTTCAAGACTACGGGCAGATCGTCAGTTTGAGGCCTCTCGGCGACGGGCGGCAAGCGCATTCCCTCCCCTTGGATATTGCTGCCGAGAATGGTCTTTTTGGCTTGTTGGTGTTGACAGTGTTGTTAATTGTCGTGGCACGCGGGTTACTCGTCGCGAGAAAACAGGCGCTGGGCCGAAACGATGTTCGTGGCGCGCATCTCGTCACTGGTGTACTCCTGGGAGTCATCCTCTATCTGACCACGGGACTATTTCTTCACCTTTCATACATTCGTTATTTCTGGCTACTGATCGCGCTCGCCGACGCCGCCGGCCAGATCGTGACGCATGGCGATCAAGGAAGCGATGCACTCCCCGAACGCTTGGAGCCCGCCTCGTAGACGGCACTGACAGGACGGCAGCTGTTAGGAGGGCAAGTCACCGGACGATGAATCGCTAACGTCCCTGTTTCTGATTGAATATTCCACGCATCGTGAACTCATAGGGGAGTGTGATCAACTCAGGCAGAACTCGGTCCAAAGTTCGACGGAACCACCACGCTGCGTCCGGATTCACGTAGATGATATCCCCCGGCTCGACCATGATGTTTTCGTGACGGTCATACCGCGCCGCGATCAGGTCGACGTGGATCAATACGGGGTCGCCGGTCAGCATCGTGCGATGTACGGTCACTGTGTCGGGGGAGTCGATCGGATCGATGTAGCCCGCCATGACCACTGCCGTTACCACGTCAATGTCGCGATCACGTGGAAGCACAAACCCATTTCCTAAGTCGCGGTTTTCTTTTCCCACTGTAAACCGGACATCGGTGTTCGGATTGAGTTTCCCGACGACGTAAAATACTTCGTCGGTTCGCCTTGGAACGACGACGACATCCCCAGTGTTAAGAGTAACCTGCTCAGGACTCAGCATGAGGGGCGAATTCGAACGCCGCGGAATCCGTATCGTTTGCGGTTCAGAGACGCTTTCTGGAGAATTTTCGTTAGCGAACGGCGGCAAGCGATTCGGCTCATCTGAAGATTGACGAGAATTGGTTGGAACTCGTCGATGAACCTGAATTTCTTTTCCGGCTTCCACATTCAGCCCACCCGCTCTGGTGATCGCGTGTGCAATGTCGTTGTCGTACTTGGGCAACTCGTACACGTCCGGATGTTTAACCTCGCCCAAGACCAGCACTCGGACAGTGCTCCTTTCGACGAGCGACACCGCAACACGAGGATCGTCAATAATGCCCTTCGCGAAAGCGCTTGCGATCTGTTGCCGCGCTTGTTCGAGTGTCATTCCGCCCACCTCCACCGAACCGACAAGAGGCAACATGACGTCGCCCTTATGTGCAACACGAACGTCGACGGAGTAGGACAGGGGGCCACGACCCTGCCGATCGGGCAGATTAGGTGGGAGAAGCTGCCTGATTCCGGGAACCAGCTCGAAGATGTCAACCCTGATCACGTCGTCGCGGCCCAGGACGTACTCGTCCGGGGTCTTCGCCGTCAGCATGGCGTAGTTGAGATCAACGCTTAACGCTTTTTCGGGGACACGGAAATCGTCGGGGAGCGTGTTCGCACAAATAGCCGGAGAGTGAAGCGGCGTCCAGCAACCCGCGACAACAAGCACAAGTAGACAGAAACTAAGTCTAAACGGAATTGCCATGGTGAAATCCCTTATCGCGACATGACTTCGAATCGAGGATGGCACGCGAATAGATCGACTGCCACGAGCGGCAGAATGATTCAATTCAGTTCATTCCGTACCACCGTTAAAACCAGAAAACTCAGCAAAGGTGGCACACTCCGGACAATCTCAGCCTGACCTGGCACAGCAGAAGATCATTGGCTGGGTCGGCATCGCTGAGCGAGTTGGCAGGTTCAAGGAACCGATGTTTCATCGGTGAACCAATCCGGGAAGCGACCGATCAATTCGATGGTCTCGTCATCTCGTCTGACGGTGAGGTGAAGTTTGTCACCCGGATCAAAGCGGCGAAGGAGATCGGAGCGGAATTGAGCCAGCGTGCGTTCGCGCGTCTCCCCTTCGGCGGCGATGATCACGTCCCCTTTATGGAGACCGAGCGCGGCCGCGAAACCCCGAGGTTTGACCGAGAAGACGTGAATGGCCAGCCCCGTCGTTGGCCGCTTGGCCTCGCGGCGTTCCGACTTCGACATCTCCGCCGCGCGGAAGCCCCAATCGACCGGGACGCTGCGCATCGACTTTCGCCAACTGATTTCGCTCTGTCGCCAATTCGTCGGCAGCGTGAGTTCCCTCGGGATCGATTGCGGCGCGGACGACTTGGCAATCCGTCCGACAAGGAGTTTAAGCGTCATCGCGTCCAAGGGGACGCGGTGCAAGGCCCACCGCAGATCAAGTTCCGATCGAATGGGGACGTCGCCAGCTTGAACGATCACGTCGCCGGCTTGCAGGCCAGCGGTTTTCGCGGCGGAATCGTGACGCACAGAAGATGCGCGATGGCCATGTTGGCGATCAATCTCAATCCCGAGTGCTTCGGGATAGGGAAACTGAAACAGCGACTCGCGGCGGAAGCTGCCGTCGTAATACGCCTGCAGCAGGCTGTATTCCTTGAGCTGGTGACAATGCACGCAGCCTTGATGATTCTTCTTCATCAGCGGCAGATCGTACGGCGTGGCTGAGGATTTCGGTTCCGGATGAAACAACGATCCGACAACATTCGGCGAGCTGATGGCGTTAGCCCTCGAGTTCTGCGTCGTGTTCCGATCGAACCCGTCGGCTGACGCCCCTGGCAGGCTGCGATTCGTTTGAGCGGCCGCTGTTCGATGAGCGTCCAGCACCTCGCGCATTGTTTGCAACAGCGACGCCTTGCTCATGCGGGATTCAGGTTCGTGCTCGTCCCGGCCGCCGTAGCGGCTGTAGATTCGCTTCTTCGAGTCGGTGAAGAACGAGCACCAGGTCGTGTCGAAATCGAACTCAAAGCGCGCAATATCCACGCGGTTGAGCGAGGTCACGCGAGCACAAACAAAGTTCTCGCGAGCCTTGCGGAGTTCGGGATCTTCCTGAGCGACCTGCCCATCCCACAGCCAGCACTCCGGTCAACGCACGCAGCGGAAGACGATGAACAGCGGTTTGCCATTCGCTTCAGCCGCTCGGCAGGCGTCATCGAGGTTCGTGTGCCAGCCGGGAACAACATCCTGGGCGAAGACGGCACGGTCAGAGGAAAAGATGAAGCCCAACAGAACTGCCAATTGCAAAATACAAATTGCAAATTGGGAATTGCGTTTCATGAACTTGAATCTGCAATCTGAAAATTGGAATTTGAAATTTGAAATGGTCATCATTCGCCTCCGAAGTCCACGGGCTGAGCCGTTGATGGATTAGCGGGGTTGCGGCTCAGTTGAGCGCCCGGCGTTCCCAGAACCATCCAGTTCGTGATTTCCGCGGTCGACTTGACCTCGGGTTCCTGGCTGCCGCCCAACAGTCGACTCAAGCTGTGAAAGCGACCGTCGTACAGCAGCACCAGGAACGACGGGACTAGGATCGGCCGGACCACAAACGTGTCTAACAGCACTCCGAACGCCAACGCGAAGCCCAACTGATGCAGACCCACCAGTGAGCCGGCCAGCAGCGAAGAAAATGTTCCGGCCATGATAACGCCACAACTGGAGATGATGCTGCCGGTCTTTTGCAACGCGGAGATGACCCCGGCCGTTGGGCCGTGCTGCCGTTGTTCTTCGTCGATGCGAGTCATCAAGAAGATGTTGTAGTCCTCGCCGACCGCGATCAGGATCGTGAACAAAAACATCGGCACTTTCCAATCGAGTCCCGCGAAGTCCGTCGGATCCATCGCCCAGAAAACGACGAAGGTGACGCCCAGCGTGGCCAGATAGCTGAAGAAGACACTGGCGATCAGATACAGCGAAACTGTCGGCCGCCGCAGCAGAGCGATCAAGATCAGGTACACGCCCAAGAGGACGAGGATGTCGATGCGAATCTGGTCGCGGTCTGTCACGACCTTGAGATCGCGGATGCTGGCCGTGGGGCCGAGAGCGAACACTTCCAAATCATCATCGACGACGGACTTCACGGTGTGCCGAATGGTCTCGAATTGCGTGATGCTGTTGCGTGTGAACGGATCCTCTTGCAGCACGAGGTCGACGCGCAGAACCTTGCCTTTGAGTTCACCTTGCGAGCTGACGTAATATCGCATCGTCCGGTCTTGACGGACGCGCTGTTCGAGCACCCTCTCAAACTTCGAGCCGCCGGTCAGTTCGATGGTCGGTTCGCTGTTTCGCGACACCGCTTCGTCTGTCGTCGACAAACTCAGCCCGCCACCATACGGATGCAGCATCGTGCGGACATCAGCCAACTGTAGCCAATCTTTTTGCTTCCGCAGTTCGTCGGTCAGCAATCGAATGACTTGCCGCGACTGCTCGGTCAGTTGGTTGTCTTCCTCGCCGACAAAGTTTCCGGAGCTTGTTCGCAAGAGCACGGTGACGGGACCCGCGATGCCCTTCGGGAAGTGCTGCGCCACTGCGTCGGCACCGATCACGCTTGCAGTGTCGCGTGGAAGTTCGCTGAGCAGGCCGTAACTCAAGTGAGCGTGAAACTGCACGCCAATCCAAGCAAACGGCAACATCGCGAAAACACTGCCGACCAGCACCATTCCCGGACGACGACGCACCAACTCGCTGACATGGTTCCAAGTCCACTGGCCCCAGTTCCGTTCGAACAACTGCGACAGCGGCGACGTCGCCGTGACCCAACCAGCAGTCCGAGACAGATTTTCGCCCGCCAAGCGCGGCCAGAACGCCCAATGCCGTGTCAGTCGGAGCAACGCCGGAGAAAACGTCAGCGCCGCGAAGAGCACGACCACCAGACTGAGCGTGATGGCGATGCCCGCTTGATGAAACTTGCCGAACTCCGCGAAGTACATCATGAAGATGCCGCAGATCACGGTTCCGGCACTCGCCACCAGCGCGTGGCCCACCTTCGCCAGCGAGTTTGCGACCGCTTCGTCGTAGTTGGCTCCATCGTCCAACTCTTCTTTGTAACGAGCGATCAGGAACAGGCAGTAATCCACACCAGCGCCGTAGCTGAGAATCTTGACGTACACCTCGATGCCGGCGAACAAGCCGATGATCCCCTCGCGAGCCAAACAGGCCAGCAACGCCAGCGAGATTTCGGTCGCGATCGCCACCATGCATAAGGGAATCAACGCCATCAGCGGAGCTCGATAGATCGCCACGAGCAGCAGCACGACCAGAATCAAAGTCCACGTCTCGGTGTCGCGGGAACTTTCCGCAGCCGCCCGCATCATGTCGCGACCCACGGTCGCCGAACCGCTGAGCGCCAAGTCCAGCCCGCGCGGCACCAATCCGGCCGAATTCAATTCTCCGTCATGGTCGATCAACTTCTGCACGCGCTCGATGAGCTTGGCATTCCGGGCGTCGAGAAATTCCGACGGCAATTCCAAGACGACTAACGACGCCTTCTGGTCCTCGCTGTCGAGCAGTCGGCCCATCGACTTGTCCGAAAATGTCCGCACGGCGATCAAACGTGGCTCGATCGCGACCTCCGTATCGCCTGTGGCCGTTTGATCAGGCAACGACGCCGACGGTATCGACTGAAGCTGCTGCGGCTGAAGGAGGCTCGCTTCCTCGTCGGCGATCTTTTCCAACCGCGGTCGCAATTCGTCGTCGATGAAGCGCTTGTCGGATTCCAGCAGCCCTTCCTCCGAGCTTTCCCGTCGCACCACAATCACGACATTGCTAGCCAACGGCTCGTCCCAACCTTGGCGAAACAGCTCCTCCCCTTTCCGGCTATCAGAATCCTTGGGCAGAAAGGCAAACTCCCCTTCGGCCGCGACCTCATGCCAGGGAGGCGCAACCAGCTTGAGCACGCCCAGAGCGACCAGCCACGCGACCAGCCACAGCGGCCACGTCCGGGAAACCAGCTTGCCGAGAATACGAAACATCTGCGTTAATGCCGCAAGCTGTGAAGCGAAGAGGAGAATCCGTCGCAAGCAGTTCACGACGGAACGAGATGTCTAAACCGAGAACGGTTCCACGGGCTGTTGCCCGGCCGAGAGGAAGTCAGACTGACAACCACCCGACTAGCACTCACTTTCCAGACGCGGGATCAGCTCCCACTCGAATTCAGAAGCGATGATAAGCCCTTCGTTTCGACAGCGTCAACGAACTGAAACACCTCAGGAGGCTGCGGCGTCAGCCAGCGATCACCGATTCGGCGTCACAGGTTCACGATCTCCCGCAGTTTGACACGGTACAAATACGGTACAAATGCCGACGAACGAGGCCGCTCTCTACTGGAACGTCTCTCGAACTCACGCTAATCTCGTGGCGTCAACTCTGGCTCGATCTTGTCATTCCCGGGAGCGTAAATCATGCGTGTTCGCCAACTTGGCTACATTTGGCCGTTGATCGCTGTTGCCTTTGTCGTGGCGCTGTTGTTTCCGACGGATCGCCTTGCCGCTCAGACGGTCGCTCGTTGCGGAAAAGGGTGGCTGGAGTTGGTCGACGGTTATCCGGTTCTGCACTTGAAGGGGACGCCGCGCGAGATGGGCTATCAGCACGGAGCGTTATTACGCGAGAAAACCGCCTCGAACATGCACAACCTGTTGGAGTTGCGTGGCGCGGCCACGCTGGTTGATTTCGGGCCAGTGAAGATCACCCCGCGGCAGGCGATTCAGTCGATCATCGAGATCCAAAAAAAACATGTCCCGCCGAAATACTTCGACGAACTGGCTGGACTGGCCGAAGGTTCGGGTCTGAAACTGGACGACGTACGATGCGCGAACTTCATCCCGGAGATGTTTCATTGCAGCGGTTTCGCGATCGCCAACACTGCGACCAAAGATGGCACATTGTATCACGGCCGAGTGCTTGATTACGCGACCGATTGGGGGTTGCAAGAGCACGCGGTGCTGATCGTTGCCGAACCGGACGCCGGCATTCCGTTCGTCAACGTCACGTATGCGGGGTTCATCGGCTCGGTGACTGGAATGAATGCGGAACACGTCTCCGTCGGCGAGATGGGTGGCCGAGGACTCGGCTTCTGGAGCGGCGTGCCGATGGCGCTCCTCGTCCGCGAGGTACTTGAGAACGGCAAAGACCTCGAAACCGCGATCAGCATCTTCCGCGACAACGAACGGACGTGTCAGTATTACTACGTGGTCGCCGACGGCAAATCGAATCAGGCTGTGGGAATGGAAGCCTCGTATGGCGTCTTCACGCTCATCAAGCCTGCCGACAAGCACCCTTTGCTGCCAACACCCGTGACTGACTGTGTTCTGCTTTCGGCCGGAGACCGTTACAAGGAACTCGTCCGCCGCGTTCAAGCCGGACACGGCCAATTCACGGCCGAAAAGGCGATCGAGTTAATGTCTCGCCCGGTGGCGATGAAGTCCAACTTACACAACGTGCTATTCGAGCCGAAATCCACGAAGTTCTGGGTCGCCAACGCCTCACCCGACAAGAAGCCGGCCGCAGAGCAAAAGTATTTCGCGTTCCAACTCAGCGAGTTGCTGAAGCGCCAGCCCGAAGCCAGTAGCCCGGAGATTCCGCTGGCGGCGAAATAGAAGCTGCGTCAGAATGATCGCGAGCCGCTCCCATTCTGTGCAGCGCTGCTCGTTCCCATTGTGAGAGCACAATTATGCGAACACTCGTTCTCGGCACCGAGGCGGCCCAAGAACCGCTCGAACGTTTCTTTCAGAGGCTTGGCGAAGACGAAATTGAGATCGTGGATTCCGACGGGAAAGTGCGGGCTCACGTTGTGCCCACACCGTCCGATCGGGAAACGGCTCGGCAACAGAAGATTTACCAGGAGTTTGCAAAACTCTTTCTCACCGACATTGACCAACTCAAACAACGTACGGGCAAGTACGAGCGGGGCGTAACAACCGAGGAACTGCTGCGATACCTCAACTCGCTCCCATGCCCGGAACCGTGAGCCATGCGATTCACCGTGATTTGGTCGGACGAGGCACTCCGCGAACTTGCTGAACAGTGGCTTAAGACTCCGAACACCGAACGGCAAGCGTTTACCGAACGAGTGGATTGGGTCGATCACGCTCTTCAAGAGAACGCACATCAAAAAGGAGTGTTGATTCCTGGCTTGGCCCCATATCGGCTGCTCGCTCCGCCAGATTTCTACGAGCCGCCGACTGTCGCCCTTTTGTACGAAGTCTCCGATGCCGACCGGATTGTTCAAGTTCTTCAGCTTCGTACGATCCCAACTCCGCCGTGACCTCGCAACGACTCATTGGTCAAAGCCGCTTCCAGGTCGTCGCCAAGTATCGCGGCAAGTCTGACGCGATCAGTCCTGGCTGCGACAACTCGGCCGCGGCGAGATCACCCGCGAGGCCATGCAAGTGTGCTCCGAGTTGAGCCGCGTCGAACGGGCTCATCCCTTGAGCCAACAGCGCGGCGATCAACCCGGTCAGTACGTCGCCGGAACCGCCGGTCGCCATGCCAGGATTGCCTGTTTGATTGACGGCCAATCGCTCGCCGTCGGTGATGATCGTGCGATGTCCTTTCAAGACCAGGATGACCCCGTGAGCCTTTGCGAACTCGGCGGCGAGTTTCTCGCGTCGGATTTGCACCGTCGCGACGTCCACGCCGATCAGCCGAGCGAACTCCCCCGGATGCGGCGTGAGCACGCGCGGGCCGGCCGTCGTTAGAACCCCGAGAATTTCGGTGACGGCGGGGTTCTTCATGGCCAGCAAAGTCAATGCGTCCGCGTCAATGACCATCGGCTGTGTGAGCTCGGTGACCAACGCCATCACGATCGAGGAAGCATCCGCCGACAAGCCTAAGCCAGGACCAATCGCAATCGCGTCCTTGCCGCCGCACGCTTGCCGTAATCCCGGCAACGCTTCGGCGGACACACCCCCGTGTTCCTCGCAAGTCGGTAGTGGGATCGTCAGATACGACGGTTCAATCGCGGCCACGATCGGCAAGATCTCATGCGGCACGGCGACGTAAACCAATCCCGCTCCGCCGCGCAATGCTCCTAGCCCTGCGAGGCTTGGCGCGCCCGACATGCCGCGGCTACCGCCGATGATCAACACTCGGCCGAAGGTTCCCTTGTGAGCATCGGCCGGTCGAGCCGGCGGAAGCGAAAGTGTCGTGATGATCTGCATCAGCGATCTCAAATCTCAGATCTCAAATTTCAAATTTCAGATTTCTGGTTCGCGATCAATCCGACGACGTAGCCTTCTGCTTCGCGATCAACCCGGCGACGTAACCCGCTTTGAATCCAGCGTCGATGTTTACGACGGTCACGTTCGCGGCGCAACTGTTGAGCATTCCAAGCAACGCCGCGATGCCGCCGAAGCTGGTACCGTACCCGACGCTCGTCGGGACCGCGATCACGGGACAGCCGACGTGTCCGCCGACAACGGACGGCAACGCGCCTTCCATTCCGGCGACGACCACGATGACGTCGGCCGTTCGCAGTCGCGGCACCTCCATGAGCAAGCGTTGCGGCCCGGCGACGCCGACGTCGTCGATGCGTTCGACGCCGCAGCCCATCCAGCACAGCGTTTCGACCGCTTCTTCCGCAACCGGCCGGTCCGCGGAACCGGCAGTCACCACGGCCACGCGACCAACGAGCGGCGGGGCGTCGCCGGCGCGCACTCGGATCGTGCGTGCGACGGGATTGTGCGCGGCCTGCGGAAAACGTGTCCGGACAGCGGCAGCTTGATACGGCGAGGCTCGCGTTCCGAACGCGTCTTGTTTCGCCGCGACCAATGTCGCGAAGATCTCTTCAACCGCCTCGGTCGATTTTCCTTCGCAGAAGACAACCTCCGAAAAACCGCAACGCCGCTGTCGGTCCAAGTCCACGCGCGCCGACTTCGTGATCGCGATGCCAGCGTTCACCTCGCTCGCCATTCCCTCCGGTTGCCAACGGTTGGCGGCGGCCACGGGCGACAGTTCGCCACGTTGAACGGCTTCTAACAGGGCCAAGGTTTCGCTGAACGTCACGGCGGGACTCGCGACTTTAACATCGGGTGATTGATCAACTCGACCGGATTCTACGACGGGAAACTCTTGAAAACTACGCGCGGTCGTCACGGCAAAAGGCCAGCCTGTGTCGATCTGTGTCCGCCGTGCCTTCCCAATCCGCCGTGCGGTTGCTTTACTGCCCCTCGTTGGCTCCAAGCTCAGGCAGGGACGCAGCCGATTCGCCGCCTTGGTAGGTTTCGCGAACGGATGACACCGCGTGGTGACGATGCACGCCTGGAGGGCCACTTGGAAACTCGCTGGGAACAGCTATATTTATGTCCGGCAGTCAGCGAACCGGAAAGACGACACCAGGTGATCGACCATCGCCTCCGCCTCGGGAGTCGACGTCGGAACGCTTCGAGCAACAGCCGGTCGCGGCGAGTGGGGGCGGCTCGAATGGATCGCGTGCGGCCGCGTTGCAAGAGATATTGGGTTACCTGAATTTCTCGGGTGGCAAACCGGACGCGAAGTTTCAGGATCGCCTCAATCGTTGTCATCCCGACTGGAAAACGGCGGATCCTTGGGCGCGTCTGCATGCTGAATTGCTGGGACGGCTGCAAGAGTTGGAAGTCAGTTCGCCGGTGTTTCGTGATTCGTCGCAAGCCCGCGTCGTTCTGCAACTGACGCTCAAGGAACTGTGGCCGGCTTATCGAAAGCATCACGCGGACTTGTTGTTTCATTTGAGTGACACCGACTTTCAGCAGCCGTTGTTCCTCGCGAGACTGTTCGAGGCGGTGTTGGCGCAAGGCTCACCGTGGGAAGAGACGGACCGGATCACTCGCGGAGCACTCGATGGCCTGAATGACTATCTCGGCTTTCGGCCGGTCGCGGTGCTTGAGAACAATCAGAAAATGGAGCCGTACCCGCACGAGCGGTTTCGCCCCATTCCGGTGTATTTGAGGGGCGTC
>CAYSHJ010001276.1:0-1776 GCA_964430385.1 uncultured Planctomycetaceae bacterium | reverse complement strand
GGGCCCGACACGGTGACGAGTACGCAGCCTTTCGGGCCGGTCTCGCGCGCGTGACGGCCTTGCAGGTTGCCCGAATACACAACCCGCGGATATTCGCGCAGTATCTGAAAGTCATGCACGTGGCCCAACGCCCAATAGTCGTAGCCCTTCTCGACCAATTCGGGCACGCTGCACGGCGCGTACCTATCGTGATTCGGACTGCCGTTGGCGTTGGTGTGCAGCAGGCCGATGTTGAACGCTCCCGGCACGGCCGCCGGATAATTGGGGACGAGGTTCTGCGTGACCTCACGCTTCGCGAAGCTTTGGCCGTGCAGGGCGACGTTGAGTTCGTCAAGCCGTTGCGATTCCGGCTTATTGTGGTCGAACACGTGGACATTGCGCGGCCACGGCGTGCTGCGGCTCATGCCTTGATGCGAATCGTGATTTCCCAAGATCAAGAACACCGGCACTCGCTCGCGTTCGAGTCGTTGCAACTGATGTGCGGCGAACAGCGGCGTGTGAAAGTCGCGCCAGTCGTGATCGAACAGATCGCCGGCGATGACCAGAAAATCGACGCGTTCGGTGAGGCACAGATCAACCAGATTTTTCAAAGCCTCGCGTGTCGCGCCGCGCACCCGTTCGACAGGAGCTCCGGGATACTCGTCGAGTCCCCGCAACGGACTATCGAGATGAATGTCAGCGGCATGGATGAAGCGCATGGCAGAAGAGTTCTACGACAAGAATGTCTCACTTTGGACCGCGTGCGGTTTATCGTCGCGTTCACGACAGCAACAGCTCCAGGTCTTCGGCCGAAAGATCTTGCAGCAGGCTGCCGTTTTCTTGCAGGATGGCGTCGGCGAGGCCTTTCTTTTTGATTTGCAACTCGGCGATTTTTTCTTCGACCGTGTTGCGGCAGATCAGTCGGTAGGCGAAGACCTGTTGCGTTTGGCCGAGGCGGTGCGCGCGGTCGATGGCTTGCGTTTCGACGGCTGGATTCCACCACGGGTCGAGCAGGAAGACATAATCCGCCGCAGTCAGGTTGAGGCCCAAGCCGCCGGCTTTGAGGCTGATCAGGAACAGCGGGCAGTTGGGATCGTTCTGGAAACGTTCGACCACCGCGCGTCGGTCGCGGGTTTGGCCGTCGAGGTACTCGTAGGTGATGCCGCGCTGATCCAGATGATGTCGCACGATCGCCAGCATGCTGGTGAATTGCGAGAAGACCAGTGTCTTGTGTTGCTCGTCGATCAGCTCTTCCAGATGCGGCAGCAAGACATCCAGCTTGGCGGACGACCCTTCCAGCTTGGTCTTATCGAGCAACGCGGGATGACATGCCGCTTGCCGCAGTCGCAGCAGCGCTTCGAGCACGTGCATCTTCGACTTCGCCAAGCCTTGATTTTTGATCAGTCCTTGCAGCGACTGGCGGTAATGATCGCGCATCTCGGAGTAGAGCCGCTGTTGCTCATCGCCCATTTGGCAGAAGAGCGTCTGCTCGAATTTCTCCGGCAGGTCGGCGGCGACTTGTTGTTTGGTGCGTCGCAGGATGAACGGACGCAGGCCGCGCGCGAGGTAATCTCGCGATTCTGGCGTGTCGCTGTCGGCCACATGCGTGCGAAACAACGAACTCCGACCCAGCATGCCCGGGTTGAGAAACTCGAAGATCGACCACAAGTCTCCCAAGTGGTTTTCGATCGGCGTGCCGGAGAGGGCCAGGCGATGTCGAGCGTCCAACAGCCGCGACGACTTGGCGACTTGCGAACTGGAATTCTTGATCGTCTGCGCCTCGTCGAGCACGACGTA
>CAYSHJ010001275.1:0-3557 GCA_964430385.1 uncultured Planctomycetaceae bacterium | reverse complement strand
TTGACTCTGCGATATCTGTAGCCCGACCCCTTGTGGGTCGGATGGTTTTGAATCGGCGACACTTCCACGGAAACTTCGAATCATCCGCCCCACAAGGGGTCGGGCTACAGTTTGCCTAACACGACGAATTAGCCAGCCGTGCTCGAACCGCACAGGTCGCCGCCCGACCAACAAAACACTACACACCGATATCGAACGGTCATCGACCTGCACTATGATCAACTTTAACATGAACCCGCGCCCCGAAATCATCGCACATCGAGGAGCCTCGGCTGAAGCTCCCGAGAACACGCTCGCGTCGATTCAGCTTGCGTGGCAACAGCACGCGGACGCGGCCGAGATCGACGTGATGCTCACGGGCGACGGACAGATCGTGGCGATTCACGACGAAACAATGCTCCGCACGGGCGGTGTCGATTGGCCGGTGAGTCAGCGTACGCTCGCGGAGTTGAAGACGCTCGATGTCGGCTCGTGGAAGTCGCCTCGTTTTGCGAGCGAACGCATTCCGACACTGACTGAGGTGCTCGACATTGTCCCTCCGGGCAAACGGCTGTTCATCGAAGTGAAGTGCCGTGTTACTGTTCTTCCCGAACTGAAGCGAGTCTTGTCGGCCGCCCGCGCGTCGCACGAGCAGACCGTACTCATCGGTCTCGACTTCGACACCATCGCGGCGGTGAAACGCGAACTACCCAACCCTGCCGCCTTGTGGGTGACGGAACAATTCACGCGAACGAACTCTGATGAAACATGTCTCGACCCGCCAACGGCTGAACTCATCGCGCGAGCACGCATCGCGAAGCTCGATGGCCTGGACATCAACGATTTGGTTGAGCGGCCGAGCGGTGACATCGCAAAGATCCGGCAAGCCGGCCTGACAACATGCGTCTGGACGGTGAACTCGGTCGAGCGAGCAAGTTGGCTGCGTGACGAAGGAATCGAGTCAATCACGACCGATGTGCCGGCCAAGTTGTGGACTGCGTTATTTCATCCAAATTGAGCGAGGAGCCTGTCATGGGAATGGGTGGATTCGTGTGGGATTTGATTCAGCAGTGCCAATTGTCGAACGCTCATGATCGGCAACGCACGCTGGATCAACGTGTCGAGCATCTCGAAGACGAATTGCAACGCACGCGGCAAATTTTGGAGCAAGCCTTGCGGCGGATCGAAACTCGTCTGGGTGAGGACATCAACGGCGACGCTCGGGTCGGCTGATGGCTGGCTGCGGAACTTCGGAGCCGGTGTCCTTCCGCCAAGGCCGCGCGCTCTCGATAATCCCGCCGTCGAAACCAGATCGACTTTCGAGAGGATCGAGTCATGCGCTTTCACGAACTGCTGATGCTGAAGCGGTCGGCCAAGGGTTGGCTGATTGTCCTTGTTGTGGCTGGCTGGCTGTTCATCGCTCCGGGCGAGCGAGCTGGGCGACACGCTCCTGAGACGCTCGCCTGGCTTGTGTCGGCGAGTGTCGCATACGCGGATCAGGCGTCGGACGATTACGCGGCGGCGGTCGGGTTCTACAAAGGTAGCCGTTGGTCGCTGGCGGTGGATTCGTTCAAGAAATTCTTGACGGCGAATCCGAAGCATGATCGCGCGCCGTTTGCTCGGCTGTATTTGGGACTGTCGCTGGCGAACCTCGACAAGTACGACGAGGCTCGGACAGTGTTGCGAGCGTTCGTCAAGGATTTTCCTAACAACCAACACGTACCGCAGGCGATGTATCGAGTCGCCGAAGCGAGCTATTTTCTGGATGACCTCAAATCCGCCGAACCGGAGTTTCAGGCGTTCTTGACGAAGTCGCCCGATGATCCGTTGCGGGAGTTCGCTCTGCCGTATCTTGGCGACACACAGTTGCGGCTCGGCAAGGCGGACGTTGCGACTCAGAACTTTCAGAAGGCCCTGAAGGATCATCCGCAGAGCAAGATGGCGGAGGACGCTCGCTTTGGATTGGCGAAATCATTCGAGGCTCAGCAAAAGTTTTCGGAGGCGATGGACCTGTATCGGCAACTGGCGGCGAATAAAGCCGGCGCGCGAGCGGCGCAGTCGCAGTGGCAACTGTCCGTACGGCTGTTCGAGATGAAAGATTTCGCGAACGCTTCGAAAGCGTACACGGACTTGGATAAGAATTTCCCGGAGAGCCGTTACGTTCCTGCGGCTCGCCTGAACGCCGGGTACGCGCACTATGAACTCAAGGATTTCAAAGCGGCCGCCGTACAGTTTGAACTCGCGGCGAAGGACGCCGAGCAAGCGGCGACGGCGAGTTACTGGCGCGGGCTTTCGCAAAAGCAACAAGGAGACTTGGCGGGTGCTGCCGCAACGTTGAAGACCGCGTTTGAGGTACATCAGAAACAGCCCATCGCCGAGCAGATGTTGTTTCAGTTAGCCGACTGCGAATTGCGGCAGAATCAGTTTGAGCAGGCCGAGCAGCATTTTGTCGACGTGGCAAGAATTTGGCCTCAAGGGCAGTGGGCCGACGACGCTTTGTACTTCGCGGGCGAAGCGGCGTTGCAGCGAGCGAACCGCGCGGCGACTCCCGAAGCTCGCGCGATCGCCTTGCAGTCGGCCGAGGCGATCACGAAACAGTTCCTGGCGACGCAACCGAATAGTGGACTGAAACTGTTTGTCGAACTGCTGCGAGGTCGCGTGTTGTTGGCTCGCGGCGGTGATGTCGATGCGGCCGCGGCGGCCACGCTATTCCAAAACGTACTCGCTGCGGCCCAGCGTCCGCAGACGCAGATGCAGGCAAGATTTCACCTCGCCCGCGCGCAGCAGCGACGGAAGCAGCATGCGGCGGCCGTCCAATCGCTCGCCCCGGTTGTTGAGCAAGTTCGCAAAGACGGCGCGACCTCCGAGTTCGTCGATGCGCTCGTGTTGCAAGCGACCAGCCTGCTGGCCGAGAAGAAATATGCCGAGTCGACAGCGGCCGCGGCAGAGTACATCAAGCTGGCACCCAAAGGCGAACAACTCGATCAGGCGCTGGCGACGAAAGTTCTCTCGGACGGGAATCTCGGTCAGTTTGCGTTGGCGAAGGAATGGTTGGCAAGATTGCGACAGGCGTCGCCAAACTCGCCGCTGATTGTGCAAACGTCGCATCAACTTGCGGAGGTCGCGTACTCGCAAAAGCAGTACGACGCCGCGCTGGAATGGTTCACGACGGTCGTCACCGCCGGTCCGCAGTCGCCGCACTTTGTCGTGGCCTTGTCCGGTCAATCATGGTGCCAGTTCGAGAAGAAACAGTACAAGCCCGCCGCGGCCGGATACGCTCGGCTTGTCAAAGACTTTCCGCAGCACGAACTGGCTGCCGAGTCGGCGTTCAAGCTGGGCGAGTCGTTGCAGCTCGACGGCCAGTTTCCCGAGGCGGCCAAAGCGTTCGCTGACGCTTTCGATGGATATTCACCAGGCCGGTACGGTTATCTGTCTGGTTTGCAGGCGGCTCGAGTTCTCGGCCAGTTGAAGAAAGTCGAAGAGGCCGATGCGGCGTATGCGAAGTTGTTGCAAAAATTCCCGAAGCCGGAAAGCCTTGACAAGCTGTTCGATGAGTGGGCCTTGTTGAATTACGAGTC
>CAYSHJ010001274.1:0-4305 GCA_964430385.1 uncultured Planctomycetaceae bacterium | reverse complement strand
GAGGCCGCCGCTGCGCTCGGCATGGAGACGGTGCAGCTCTTTACCAAGAACAACAATCAGTGGGCTGGGAAGCCGTTGACGAAAGAAGATGCGAAACTCTTTCGGGACGCGATCGAGCGAACCGGCATCCAGCAGCCGGTGGCGCATGACAGCTACTTGATCAACCTCGCCAGTCCGAAGGATGAGTTGTGGCAGAAGTCGCTCGACGCGTTCGTCGTCGAGCTGCAACGGGCCGAAGCGCTGGGGTTGGTCGGTGTCGTGATGCATCCCGGCAGTTATGTCGAATCGGACGAAGAGTCGGGTTTGAAACGGATCGTGAAGGCGTTGGATGCCGCGCACCGCGCCACACCGAAGTTTCAGACGTTGACACTGCTCGAAACAACGGCCGGGCAAGGGACGAACCTCGGCGCGAAGTTCGAGCACTTGGCCGAGATCATTGCGGGAGTGAAACATCCCGACCGCGTGGCTGTGTGCGTCGACAGTTGCCACATCTTCGCCGCCGGATATCCGCTGGCGACTCGCGAGGAGTACGCCGCCACGATGCGCAATTTCGATCGCGTCATCGGCCTGGACCGCATCCGCTGCTTTCATCTCAACGACAGCAAGAAGCCGTTGGGTAGTCGAGTCGACCGGCATCAACATATCGGCGAGGGATGTCTCGGCCTCGAACCGTTCCGGCACATCGTCAACGATCCGCATTTCGCCAAGCTGCCGATGTACCTGGAAACGGAAAAGGGCGAACGCGACGGCCGCGATCTGGACACGATCAATTTGGAAACACTGCGTGGGCTGATGAACCGCCGCCGGTAAATGACAGATGACGAAACACTCAAAGACGAAGGAAGCCCGAATGACGAATGACGAAGTCACGCACGGAACGTCAACGGTATCTCGTTGCGCCCTTTTCGTCATTCGAGCTTCGTCATTCTTTCGTCATTGGTTTTTTCGTCATTGTCGGCGAGGGTGCTTCGTCTCATTGTCCTGCTGCTGTGTTTGGTGGACGCGACTGGAATCGGTGCCACTGAGCCGCAGCGGCTGACGATCGACGGTAAGTTCAAACGCGATCCGGTGTTTCTCAAACCGGACGGTTTGTAGTTGTTATTCGCGCAGCTCGACACGCCGAACCAATTGCGGCTGATGAAGCTCGACCTGCGCGACAAGTCGGTCGCGCCGTTGCATCCGAACGAAACTCGCTCCGAGTTTGAGCCGGCTGTCTCGCCCGATGGCCGCCGGCTGATCGCGGTCTGCGAGCGCGATGGCCGGCACGATTTGTACTTGTTGGAGGTACCGGAGAAGTGAGACACTCCGTGAGTCACCAATTCATCGGTCGAATGACGTCGGTGGCCAAGAGCGATCCGAAAACGATTCCGGCGACGCAGATCAGGCCCCAGACGTAGCGCGCGGTCGGCTCGCCACACCAGCGGACCAGGCGTTGCCCTTTGCTCGTGTTGGCCAACAGCCAGCGCTGGCGGATCAGCCCGGCCAAGCAGGCGCACGAAACGCTGACACCCATCAGAATTTGGTGTTGCGGGGAGGGCATGAGGATTTCGGATTGGGGATTTGGGATTGCGTATCGTGGCCTGGAATGCTCGGAAGCGCTGCCTTAACCCGAATTATTCGTGGCCATTGGGCAAGACTCCATCCGGCTTGCCCGGATGGGGCCGAATCAAAAACAGCGCAAGTTCAAAACTTGCGCGTCGGGTTTGTGTGGAGCCGATGAATAATTCGGGTTATGCCTTGTCGATTTCCGAGGCGGGCAGTACGCGCGTGCCGACTCGTTCTCCGGCGACGGCGCGTTCGACGTTGCCAACCTTTTTGTAGTTGAACACGACGATCGGAATGTTGTGCTCCATGCAGTGATGAATCGCTTGAGCGTCCATCACCTTCAAGTTCTGCCGCAGGAAGTCTTGATAAGAAATCTCCGCGTACCGCACGGCGTGCGGATTCTTTTCCGGGTCTTCGGAGTAGATGCCGTCGACTTTGGTGGCCTTCAGCAACACATCGGCCTCGATCTCGCGCGAGCGGAGCGCGGCGGCGGTGTCGGTGGTCACGAAGGGGCTGCCGGTCCCGGCGGCCAGGATCACGACGCGACCTTTCTCCAAGTGCCGCACGCAGCGGCGACGAATGAATGGCTCGGCGACTTTCTCCATCTGGATGGCGGTTTGCAGCCGCGTCTGCACGCCCACGCTTTCCAGCGCGTCTTGCAGTGCCAAGCCGTTGATGACGGTGGCCAACATCCCCATGTAGTGTGCGGTCGGCGTCTTGATCGCGGCGCTGACGGCGGCGAATTCCTTGCCGCGCAGAATGTTGCCTCCGCCGCACACGATCGCGAGTTGCACGCCTTGATCGACGACTCGTTTAATCTGCTGGCACATGGTCATGATCTCTTCCATGTGGATGCCAGTCTCGCCCGGGCGGCAGAAGCTTTGGCCGCTGATTTTGAGGAGCACACGTTTGTAAGGACGAGCGTCGGACATGAGGGCCTCAACTTCGAATTGAGAATTGCAAATTGCGAATTGAGAATTGCAAATTAGAAATTGGAAACGGCATGATGGGCAACCTCGTTGCGGCTTCGTCTTTCAATTTGCAATTTGCAATTCTCATTTTGCAATTTGCAATGTCCCCGCTCCCAAACGAATCGAGGGGCCATGTCGCCCCTCGTTCGATGACTCGAAATTCCACCATCTCAAGGCGCGACGACGAACTTATCGGCCGAGCACCCAGCGGGTGAAACCGGCGGCTTTCAGGCCGGCTTCGGCGAGAGCCTGGCTGACGGTTTTGGATTGCTCTTTCGCAAACGGCTGGCAGACGAGCACGCCTTGATCGTTATAAAACGTGTTCATCTGGCCGTCGACGATCTTTTCGATGATGTTGTCCGGCTTGCCGGTCTTCTTGGCCTCCGCACGCAGACGATCACGCTCGGCGTTCACCAAGTCGGCGGCAAGTTGTTCCGGGAATGTACAGACCGGCTTGAGCGCCGCGATGTGCATGGCGACGTCCCGCAGAACCGGCGCGGTGCTGCTTGCGCCGGTCGCTTGGAACAGCACGCCTTGCTTGTTGTCGTGGTGGACATAGCCGCCGACAGGACCTTTGACGCGCAGGATGCGGGCCAGCACGATCTTCTCGCGGATCGAGTTGACCACGTCTTCGTAGAGATCGTTGAGTGTCTTGCCGGGAGCCCCGGGAGCCGGTTGAGCCAACAACTCTGCGGGCGTGTCGGCACCGGGACCGTTGAGCAACTGCACGGCGCATTGGCGAGCCAAGGCGATGAACGACTCGGCACCGGCGACGGGAGCCGACTCGCATTGCAGTTCGATCATCACCGCTTCGGAACCGTCGGCTTTGACTTCGATGCCAATGCGGCCTTCGCTGGTGGCGTTGTCGGCGCGCTTGAGCATCACCTTTTTGAATTTGCTGCGCAGAATTTGCACGGCTTGATCTTGGTCGCCATTCGCTTCGGTCAGCGCCTGCTTGCAGTCCATCAGCGGCAAATTGGTCAGTTCGCGCAATGCCTTAACGGCGGCGGCAGAAATCTCGGCCATGTCTCTTTCTCCTCAAAATAAAAGTTCGTCGTGCCCGTTTCAGGAGGTGCATGCTCATTGGACCCGCTCGAACGGGTGCGACAAGCCGCGCGGGCACTGCGCGCGTTGTGGTGACAATCAACTACGCCAGCGACGGGACGGCCTTCGGTTCGTCCGCCGGCGGAGCGTCTTTGTCTTGAGCCGGCACCGTGCTCTTGCCTTGCATCACGGCCTCGGCCAAGTGTCCGAGAATCAAACGGATCGAGCGAATGCTGTCGTCGTTCCCGGGGATCGGCAGATCGACTTTATCGGGATCGGAGTCGGTGTCGATGAGCGACACGACCTTGATCCCCGCGATTCTGCACTCGTGAACGCAATTGTGTTCCTTCGTCGGATCGACGACGACGACCGCTTCCGGCAGACGGTTCAGCGTGCGGATGCCGTTCAGATTACGGAAGATCTTTTCCCGCTCGCGGCCCAGCGTCGATTGCATCTTTTTCGAGTAGGCGTTGATCTCGCCGGTGGTCACGAGACCTTCCAGTTCTTCCAGCCGCTTCAGCCGATTGCGGATCGTGCGGAAGTTTGTGAAGGTGCCACCCAGCCAACGCTCGGAGACGTACGGCATGCCACAGGCGGCCGCAGCCTCGATGATTGGATTTTGAGCTTGCCGCTTCGTGCCGACAAACAGAATCAAACTGCCCTGAGTCGAGACCTTCGCCAGATATTTCTTGGCTCGCAACAGGCCGCGCACCGTTTCCTTGATGTCGATGATGTGGATTTGATT
>CAYSHJ010001273.1:0-2665 GCA_964430385.1 uncultured Planctomycetaceae bacterium | reverse complement strand
TAAAACCACAATCAGTGCAAATCACCGAACCTCGGAACGCAACTTGTTGTTTCTTTTTTGATTCAGAAAGTTCAACGATGTCCTCGCAACGAATCGAAGACTCTTCCGACGTGGTCGTCATCGGCGGCGGGCCGGCAGGTTCTACCGTTTCGACGCTGATCGCCCAGAAGGGCCATCGCGTGACGCTGTTCGAGCGCGAACATTTCCCGCGATTCCACATCGGCGAGTCGCTGATCCCCGAGACCTACTGGGTGCTCCAGCGGTTGAACATGTTGGAGAAGATGAAACAGAGTCAGTTCGTCAAAAAGCACAGCGTGCAATTCGTCAGCGCGAGCGGGAAGTTGTCGGCTCCGTTTTATTTCTCGGACAACAAGCCGCACGAGTGTTCGCAGACCTGGCAGGTCGTCCGCAGCGAATTCGATTTGTTGATGCTCAACAATGCGCGCGAGCACGGCGTGCATGCTCACGAAGGCGTGCGTGTGCTGGATTTGCTGTTCGATAACGGCCGAGCGGCCGGCGTGAAGATTCAGACCGAAGACGGCACTCAGCGAGAAGTGCGGGCCTCGGTGGTCGTCGACGCCAGTGGACAGAGCACCATGTTGCAGAATCGCTTCAAGCTGCGGCAGTGGGATCCGGTGTTGAACAAAGGAGCGATCTGGACGTATTGGGAGGGAGCCTATCGCGACACCGGCCGTGATGAGGGGGCCACGATCGTCCTGCAAACGGCCGACAAGCAGGGATGGTTTTGGAACATCCCGCTGCACCGGAACATCCTCAGCCTGGGAGTCGTGGCGCCGTTCGACTATCTCTTCAAAGGTCGCGGCAGCCACGAGCAAACTTATCACGAAGAAGTGGACCGCTGCCCAGCCGTCAAAGAGCGAGTGGCGAACGCCCGCCGCGTGACCGGGTATTTCGCCACCAAAGATTATTCGTATCGCTCGAAGCAAGTCGCCGGCGACGGTTGGGTGCTGATCGGCGATGCGTTTGGGTTCCTCGACCCGCTGTATTCGTCGGGTGTGTTATTGGCTTTGAAGTCGGGAGAACTCGCCGCCGACGCCATCGTGGACGGACTGGCTGCCAACGACCTCTCCGCCACGCGGCTCGGCCATTGGGGACCGATGTTCAATCAAGGCGTCGACCGCATGCGCCGCTTGGTCTGCGAGTACTACGAAGGCTTCAGCTTCGGCCGATTCGTGAAACAGTTTCCGCACTTCACCGGCACGATCACGGACCTGCTGATCGGCGACCTGTTCACCGACAAAGTGGACTGCGTGTGGGGACCAATGGAATCGCTGTATGCCGATGAGAAGCGTCCGCCGGTCGGGTGGGATTCCGGTACGCCGCCGGAAATCGCCGAGACCAAAGTCAACGAATTGTTTCTGCCGACGGGGCCGCGTCCCTAGCGTTCCGGTCAGTCGCACGGTCGGCGAATTTTCGAGAGACTCTTGCTTGGCTCCCGTTTGACCTCGCGCGGCGAGTCGTCTGTTCCTCAGCGAAAGTGCTCACGCACCAGACGTCGAAACGCGGCGAGATCCTGCACGTCGTGAATCGACTGCTTGAACGTGGCGAATGTCGGCAAGAACTTCGCAAAGTAACAACTCGTCCGCGCGAGTCGTCGCAGCGCGACCGTCGTGCCGTAATATCGAAACTCGCCTTCGACCAATGGCAGCAACGCTCGACCACGTTCGACCGGCGCGGGGTCGCGACCGACGACGCCCGTCTGCAACAGCTCGCGCGCTTGCTTGAAAATCCACGGATTCCCCAGGCACCCGCGTCCGATGGCGACGCCGTCGGCACCCGTCTCATTCAGAAAGCGCATCGCGTCCGCGGGAGTTCTCACGCCGCCGCTGCCCAGCACCGGAATCCGCAGCGCCTGTTTGAGCCGCGCAATCGCCGACCAGTCTGCTCCACCCACGTACCCTTGCCGCACGCTGCGAGCATGCAAATCGACCGCCGCGGCCCCAGCCTCTTCCGCCGCGCGAGCCACCTCCAAAAAGGTCTCTCGTTCCGAGTCTGGTCCGGTCCGAATCTTCAACGTCACCGGAATCGACACCACTCGCACGACCGCCGCGACGATGCGACCGATCGCCGCCGAATCGGCCAACAAGGCGCCGCCCTCGCCACGATCGAGCAGCCGCCGGATCGGACACTCGAAGTTCAGATCGACGATCGCAAACCCGCGCTCCTCGACCACGCGAGCCGCTTCGGCCATGACGGCCGGATCGCCCCCGCTGATCTGCCCCGCGCACGGCGATTCCCCCGGCTGTGTGTCGAGCAACCTCAAGGCCCGTCGATCCCGTTTGGCCACATCGACCGAATCCACTCGTTCGGTGCAGAGCAAGCTCGCGCCGAACTGCCGCATCAACAGCCGAAACGGTGGATTCGTATGCTCCTCCATCGGAGCCAACGTCAGCGGATGAGCGATCCGAACGCGACCAAACTGCATCTGACGTCCACAGCGAATGGGGGGCTCTTAGCCCCTGATGAATTCTTCCCCACTGGGCTTGGGGTCTTTTTCAACAGGACGGTCCCGCCTCGGCTGTCCGATACATCCCGTGCTGACGAATGTACGCCTCGACCGCGCGAGGGACTCGGAAGCGCAGGCTGCGGCCGGTGCGGACTCGTTCGCGCAGTTCGGTCGCGGAGATGTCGATGGCCGGCATCG
>CAYSHJ010001272.1:0-11022 GCA_964430385.1 uncultured Planctomycetaceae bacterium | reverse complement strand
CGCCACCGCCACCGCCACCGACACCAACGATCTCCATCTCACCCGGCTCGGGAACCGAATGGACTTCGGGTTTTGGTTTCGGCTCCGGGACTGGCTCTGGCTCGGGTTACGTACTCCTCCCCGTCACGCTCAGCCCCGCCGCGTCGAACACGGTGACCGTGCAGTATTCGACGAGCGTTGGCACCGGCCTGACCGCTACCCCAAATGTGGATTTCGCGCCTGCCAGCGGACCTCTTTACGTCGTCACGTTTGATCCGGGCGTGACGAGTCAAACGATAGCCATTTACATTTTCGATGATGCTTACGTTGAAAACGCGGAGCAGTTCCGCGTGACGCTCTCAAACCCGACCGGGGCGGATCTTAACACCTCCAGCTCGTCCGCTCTCGGAACGATCTACGACAATGAACCAACGATCTCCATCGACGATTCGATGTGGTATGAAGGCTTCGACTTCGGCGCGACGAACTATGCTGCATTCACGGTTTCGCTCAGCCATGACGTTTCGACACCCGTCACCGTGAACTGGAGCACAACGTCTTCATCCACGGACGCGACGCCGGGAATGGATTATGTCGCCGCCAGCGGCACGATCACTTTTCAGCCGGGTTATGTTGCATCGTCGATCTTGATTGATCTCGTGGACGACACAAACGTCGAACCGTCCGAGGACTTTTGGATCGTGCTCTCAGGTGCAACAAGTGGAACCGTCGGCGATTCAATGGGAAGAGTCACGATTCTCGACAATGACCCGTCCCCCGGAAGTACAGGTTCAGGTTCCGGGACGGGCAGTGGATCGGGAGGCGGCAGTAGTTCCGGTAGTGGATCGGGAGGAGGTAGTGGCAGTCCGGTGTTCAAGTCGCACCGACTGGCCGGCGGGGAATTTCCGGCCGAAGACCTGCTGACGATGAAAGGCAACGAACATTACGAAAGCGACAGTAAATTCGAATTCAAAGTCATCAATCCACCCACGTTCGTGGCACCTCGCATTCAGATTGAAACGGCAGCTGGAGCCGAGATCGCCGATAAGGCGGGAACGACGCTCACCCATACATTCTCTGTTGGGACGTCCGTCACACGCTTGGTCCGTTTTTACAATGACGCCAACGGCAACGGCAACTTCAACGCCGGAGAAACGTCATTCGTGTCAGCAACTTTTATCGTGCAGCCTGTGACGGTGTGGGAGATGGACGTTCGTTATGTGAGCACGCTGCCGTATGGTGTGACACCGAAGGATATTCGAGATGTTTTCAATGAAGCCACAAATCACGCGATTCGTAAAGACGATGAGTCTGATTTTCGCTCCACGATGAAATTCAAAATCCACGCGCTCGATGCGTTTAAGCCAAGCGTCGCTAAACCGAGAGTAGCTGATACACAAGAAGAACGAGACCTTTATCATGACAATCCCGCCGGATATCGTTTCACCATCCTCGAAGACTTAGGTGAATTGGCTCCAAGTGTAGTTCTGGGCGGCCAGACTAACGCTATACCTGGGACACATTCACTTCTGAATTGGAACCATGCCCAACCTTCCAAGGCCGCCGTCATCCTGCATGAATTCGGACACCAAAAAGGGTTACAGCACAAACCGGCATCGAACTATTCCGCTGGAGAGGCGATCAATTTCATCATGTTCGATGGTGGTGGCAAGCCGCGACTCAAGGAATCGGAAGCGGATACGCTGGATTAATGATCTCAAATCGAACCACGCCTGAACAGTACCTTCAATTATGATCAATCTCATCGTTTGCATTCTCATTATTGAAAGCTGTTGGCAGTGGCCTGAGTCCCGTGAGGTTTTCGCTGACGTGTATAAATTCAAATTCGTTGAATTGCAGCGTCAGGGTACAACCGTCGGATTCGAAAGGCTCAGCGTCGAAGAATCAGTCGGACAAGTGTTTTGGGGCCGAGGAATGGCTCAGATAGATCCTGACTCCAGACCAATCCTTCGAAAGATCATTCAGAGTCGGGAACTAACACGATATCACATCTATGCCGTCATGTCGTTATGGCTGGAAGGGGACTCTGACGATGTAAAACTGCTTGTCAATTACGTCGAGAGCGGTCGTGGGAAGGTCCGTGACTCGGTTCAAGAGAGTACATTTCGTCGAATATTCCGCACGCTGGCTGGGCTGAGCCTCCGAAAAATTGACGGTGCGGACGCCGCGCTTCGAAGGATGTGTGAACGCGAGTTTTGGAAAGGGTTTGTTGGGAATGAAGATGAGGAATGGAACATACGCGACGATATGGTGTATGAGGCGGTGAAGTCGCTTGCGACCACTCACTGCTCCGATCTACCTACGGTGATCGAGCGGGTCGTCGCGAGTACGCCGGACGCGGGCAAACAGAAATCACTTAAGGACGCATTGTCTCGAAAAACAATTGATGAGTACGTCGCGCAATACGACAAATGGATTTGTCCGTTCATCGCTCCTAGTTTTCGCACATACGCTCTAAGTAATTTCAACGGTAATCTCGACGATCCTGGCCCGATCGAGCGAGCCGAGTAAGCGTTTTGCGCGCGACAAAACGGGACAGAACGGACAGGTCAAATACGATGCGGCTGAGCTACGACGTGCCAAGTGTGGGCTCATTCCTCGGAGTCATTTTCTATGGGAGGCGGGGCGCGATGTCTGAATTGTACGTTCTCCTCATGGACTGAGTGTTCGTAGCGCCGATTCGCGAACGCTGAGAATTGTTTCATGGATATTGTCTACCTCTTCCGCCACAGCAAGTTCGACGACGCGGAGATTCGCTATTCGCTGCGGAGTGTGGCGGAGAGTTTGGCGTGGGTGCGGAAGGTTTGGATCTTCGGTGATCGGCCGGAATTTCTGCGTGAAGACAAGAGCATCGTCGAACAGGTTCCGTGGGAGGCGGTGGCTTGGCTGAGGCATGCGCAGGCGCCGGTCCGGAATTTCTTTTTGCAGTGCTTTCTGGTAGCGCAGCATCCGGACGTGCACGCGGAATTCTTGCTGTTCTGCGACGATTACATCCTGCTCGACCATGTGACCGAGGCGGTGGCACGGCGCGATCGGTTTTTGCAGGACTTGTCCCAGGTGACCGAGCGCGGAAGCGGGGTCTGGAAGCAGACGCTCTGGCGGACGCATGATTGGCTACGACGGTTGGGTTACGGCGGGTTGAACTTCGAGACGCACACGCCGATGTTCCTGACCAAGAAGCGGGTGTTCGAGGCGTATCGGGACTTGCACGACTACGTCACGGAAGACCGCTTCTTCGGAATGCTCGGCCCGACGGGCATTCTCAGCCACGCCTACAAGCAAGAGCGTGGTACGCTGACACTGCTGAGCACGGAGAACATGAGCGTCGGCTTTCATCACAGGCCGGCGGACTATGCCGACATCGTCGAGAAGAGCCGGGACAAGCTGTTTTTGAACTTTGACGACGAGGCCTTCAGCGACGACCTGCTGCGCTTTCTGGCCGAACGGTTTCCGGAGCCGTGCGTTTACGAGCGAACGGCACGAGCGGCTCCTCACCCCCTCACCCTAACCCTCTCCCCCGATGCGGGGGAGAGGGAACCAGACAGGCTCCCCGATGCAGGGGAGAGGGGACCAAGCAGGAACGCAGTTCCTCGCGACCCACTTGTCACCGAGGTCTTTGAAGGGATCTATCAGAAGCGCGGTTGGGGGCCGGGAGAGTCGGTTTCAGGGCGTGGGGCGAGCGTCGAGCAAACGCGACGGCTCGTTCGCGAGCTTCAGGAACTGTTGGCTGAGTTTGAAATCCGCAGCCTGCTGGACATCCCCTGCGGCGACTGGAACTGGATGAAGTTGGTTAACCTCGCCGGAATCGACTACATCGGCGCTGACATCGTGGAAGAACTCTGTGCCGCCAATCGTCAGCACGAACGCCCCGGCGTGCGGTTCGCTCGGATGGATTTGCTGACTGACCCGTTGCCGCAAGTGGACGCGATCTTCACCCGCGACTGTCTGGTTCATTTGTCCTTCGAGCAAATCGGTGCGGCTCTTCGAAACATCGTTCAGAGCGGTTCGCGTTGGCTGTTGACGACGACGTTTCCCGGCCGTTCGGAGAATCGAGACATCCCAACGGGACGTTGGCGGCCACTCAATCTGGAACTGGCCCCGTTTCACTTCCCGCCCCCCGAACACTACCTCTTCGAAGCCTGCACCGAAGCCAATGGCCGCTGGGCCGACAAGACCTTGGGACTCTGGCGCATCGAATCCCTTGTGCTACCTCAGCCGGAGAAGGAAGTAAGAGAGCAGACAGACAGCTTATTTCACTTTATTTCAGAGGCGGCAACGGTGCCAGTTTGGACAGAAGTCAGAACGTCAGAATGCGATGTGAGACTGCGGCGGCGTGAGCGGGGCTTGCCGCGCTGACGCTCAATCGAACAGCCTGGCACGGAACGGCGTGATGTCTGGAGCAGACAGCGCATTCGCGGGCGGGGCGGTGTTCAGCACTTAGTGAGGAGCGTCCGAAGGGGTCCGGCGGCTGCACGCGGGCAGGGACAGGTCGTGAGAGTTGTGAGTCGGTAATCCCACGGGTGGCGGCGCGTCGAGTCTCGCGCGGCCGCCGCTGACTTTGAGTCATTGACGGCCGGTCGTGGCGGCGGCCTCTTGCAGACGGCCCACGGGACCGAAGAAATTGCCCACCCGTTATCTCGCCGGAGAAAAATCGCCGCAGCGTGGCCTGCCACGAGTCCGCGTCGATCCGCAATCTCTCCAGCAGCGGAGCCGGCTCGACCAATCCAGCAAATTGAGGTAGCCCTTCAGCGACAGGCTCTCCAGCATGCCGGTGCGCTTCGCGCCGCGAGCGGTTCTCGATCGGGCACATCAAGTGGCTGTCCTTTCCCGTCGTGAACGGGAGCCGCGCCAGTTCGACGGCCGTCTCGCCGCGGTGAGCGAACGTGACGTTGGCTCCCCAGCGTTGCAGCAGCGGACCGATCAGCCGCTGATTGTCCGGACCGTCCTCTGCCAACAAGTTGCGACCGTCCAATGTTGGCAACCGAAATCCCACATCGTTATCGGCACGACACTTCCAACCGTCGCCGGAAGAAAGCCGTTTCAGCTTAATGCGGGGTTTGCACGTTGGTCGATAATTTGTAGCGACTTTAACGGTTGCGCACAGGGATGCTCACTGGCACCAGATCGCAAACACGGACCTTTAATAATGGGGTGTAGCCATGTTGCGACAAATCTGGCGAAGGTTGAGCGGGGTAACGGGACAACGACGCAGCCGGCGGCAAAGGACATCGTCCTCGATCCATCACCAGATTACGCGATTAGAAACTCGAACCGTTCCGGCAGTCACAAGTTTGTTCAACGCGGGTACCGGCGCGCTGCAGGTCACGGCTGACGTCGCCGAAAGCATCACGATTGAGGCGAATGGCGTCGGCGAAGTGCTGGTGAATGGCAACAACAATCCGACAGGCGCCGGCCCAATTTCTGCCACGAGTGTGACTGCGATCTTGGCTCAAGGCGGCGATGGTGCGAACAACATCAACCTCTCGGGAGTCACCAGCGCGATTTTCACAAATCTGCCCGGCGGCAGCGTCTCGATTCAGGGGAACGATGGCGACGACACCATCGTCGGCAGCGCGACAGGCGACAGTATTGACGGTGGTGCGGGCGACGACCTGGCGCTGGGAGGACCCGGAAATAACACCGTATTAGGTAGCGACGGCAACGATGTGCTCGCCGCCGATGCGTTCGCGCATTCCGCGACCTTGGAGGATCCGGCGCTGGATCCGGCATCTGGATTCGGTGCACCCCTGGCCGCGATGGGGAGCGACCGGATCCTGGTGGCGACTGATCAGAGCGAGGCCGTTTATTTGTTCAATCTGGAGGGTAATCTGCTACGGACGTTCGTCCATCCCGACCCCGGTACACACACACTCGGCAACAGCATCGGATTTGGGACATCGGTGCTGGGAATCGACAACACACAGGCTCTCGTTGGAGCCGAAGGCGCGGACGTCTCTGGTGTCGCCGATGCGGGGGAAGCGTATCTGTTCGACGCCGACACCGGCGCGCTACTGCATACGTTTTCCAATCCGTCGCCCGGCGTGGACGACGCTTTCGGCATTCGCGGCGCCGCAACGGCGGACTACATCATCATCGCGGCCGATTTGGACAACCCGTCGGACATTCAGGATGCCGGCACGGTTTATGTGTTCCAACGCAGTGACTACTCGCTTGCCAGGACGGTCGACAATCCCTCGCCCGAGGCAGGCGATCAGTTCGGCCTGACGCTGGCGACTGTGGGCGACGACAGTGTGCTCGTCGGCATGCCACAAGGGGAAGAAGGCCAATCCGTCGGGAGCGGTGAGGCGTACCTGTTCAACCTGGATACTGGAGCCCAGCTCCAAACGTTTTCGAGTCCGTCGCCGTCGGTCGGCAATTTGTTCGGCGCGAGTCTGGCCGACCTGGGCGATAGTCTGGTCGCCGTCGGAGCGCCTGGCGTTGATAATGGCCAAGGCGCGGTGTACGTGTTCAATGCTGACGACGGATCGCTGGTACACACGCTGGCGAATCCGGTGCCAGGGCTGACCGCTGGATTCGGCGTCTCTTTGTCCTTGGCACCCGAAGGCGGCGTACTGATCGGAGCGGTGGGGCAATCGAACGGTTCCGGAGGTGAAGGCGGGGCCGTGTTCCTGTTCGAGATTTCTTCAGGCCGGTTATGGCAGCAATTCTCGCACCCGGACGGTCCCGGCGCGCCGTTCTTTGGCGGCCGTGTGACTGCTGTGGGCGAGAACATTGTCATCGGTTCACCTGGAGGAGGCGCCAGCGCGGCCTTTGTGTATTCAGGCGTTCTGGCCATTCCGGGAACGGGCGATTCGCTGCACGGCGGCAACGGCAACGACCTGCTCATCGGTGGCGCGCGCGCCGACTTAATCAACGGTCAGGCCGGCAGCGACACGCTGCGGGGGGGCGCCGCCAATGACACGCTCTTCGGCGGAGGTGACAGCGATCGCGCGGAGTGGAATGAAGGCGACGGTGCTGATGAATTCGACGGCGAGGACGGACAAGACGAACTCGTGGTGACGACGACAGACTCTGCGGACGACGTGGACTTGAGCTTCACCGGTTCGCGACTGGTCGTGAGTCAGATCGGTCCGAGCACCGGGAGCGTGACTGCCGGCACGTTGGAAAGCTTGGTGGTTAACCTGGGGGACGGTGACGACTTCATTTCTCTCGACGACTTGCCCGCGGCCGTCGGGTTGACGCAGATCGCCGTCAATGGTCAGGGAGGTTCGGACACGTTTCAGGCGCAACCCTGCACGGCGGCTGGCGTCACGATTGACGGCGGTGGTCCTGGTCCGTTCGACGCCTTGGACGGCGATCGACTGATCCTCGATTTGCAGTCCGTGAACGACCCGTCCTTGACTGTCCTCGGACTGGGAGCGGGCGTCTTGAAGTCCAGTAACCGTGCCGACAAGACGGCTGCTAACATCGAAGAATTGGACGTGATCAACGGCATCTACGACCTGATTCTAGACATGGTGAACCTGCCGGCGGGTGGTGACGGGAACGCCGATACGTTGAGCCTGTCGGTCGATCCCACGCTGACGGCGTACGGTTTTGAAGAGGTTGTTCGCGGCGATTTTCTGGGTCCAGGCGAGGTCACTCAGTTTTTTGATGCGCCGTCGCTGAACGATTCGGGCGAGGTCGCCATCCGCGGTTTGCTCGACCTCAATGGTGGAACTCAAGGCGTCTTCCGAGCCGACGGGCAAACGGTCACCAACATCGCCATCCAGGGACAAACGTTTGACGGAGATAAGGTCTTCACGGCCCAATTCGGCGAACCGACAATTAACAACGCTGGCACTGTCGCCTTTGCCGCGACCGTGCAGGTGGGTGAGACAGAGTTTCGCGGTGGCGTTTTCGGAGGCTCAGGCGAAGCGATCACGACGTACGGACCGGTCGCGTCCGATCCTGTCGCCGGCCCGACGTTTCGCGGGATGGCACCGATCGGGAATTCGGGCAACGTATTCATGCCCGAGGGCATTACCCACGGCGAGGATATCTACGTCAGCGACGGTACTACCCTGAGCCAGCTTTACGATAGCTCGGGCATTGCCACTCACGACATTGGGGCCATCTTCTCTCTGGATGTTGCCAGCACTAGCGACACCATCGCGGCCGCGGCTGGCCCTCAGACGGGCGTGTTCCAATACATTGTTCGTGGCAACGGCGGCCTACTGACAACCATCGTCGACGTGTTCGATGCGTCCAACGGACTTCAGAACGCCGGTAGCCCTTCCGTGAGCAGCGACGGGACCGTGGTGTTTTTCGCCACTCAGACGGATGGCGAACACGCGATCTTAACCGGAAATGGTGGGGCCTTGACGAAGGTGGCCGACACCACAGGGCCGTATTCGAGCTTCAACAGCTATTATGGACCATCCATCAACGATTCCGGCACCGTCGCGTTCCTCGCGATGCTTGACGACGGAGGCTTCGGGATCTTCACGGGACCGGATCCCGTCAACGACAAAGTCATTCGGACCGGCGACGAGTTGTTCGGCGCGACGGTCCAAGGTCTGACATTCGGACGATTCGGATTGAACAACTTCGGACAGATTGCCTTCGTCGCCACACTCAGCGATGGCACCGAGGTGCTCGCCCGCGCTGAATTGGTGCCGGACGAACTGTTACTGCATCTGAACAGCGATCTGCTGTTTGCCGGATCAATTCAGTCACTCAACTCCGCCCATATTCTCGGTTCCAGCGACGACGACTCGTTGATACTGGACCTCTCCGTGGACGTCCCCGTTGATAACGCGCTGCTGACGTTCGACGGGGGAGGGCAGGGGGCCAACGGGGACTCGCTGACGTTGTCCGGGGGCGAGGTTCCTTCGCTAACATTTGGATTCACCAATAACCAGGACGGGACGATCCTGATTGCCAGCCAGTTCACCGTCAACTACACGGGTCTGGAGCCGATCACTTCCACGACCTTGGCCACCGACGTCACGCTGAACTACAGCACGACGGCCGAGACGATCACAGTCTCCGACAGCGGCACGGCCGGCTGGACGACGGTCGATTCGGACGTCGCCGGCGAGATCATCACGTTCGCCAATCCAACCGGCACGCTAACGATCAACGCCGGTGACACCGGCGGCGATACGATCAACGTTAATGGCGTCGGCAGCGGTTTCGCTGCAACGCTGCAAATCAACGGCCAAGGCGGCGACGATACCGTCAATCTCAACACCACCGTCGCTGGGATGACCATCGACGGCGGTGCCGACAGCGATACGCTCACCGGCCGCGACGCGGCGAGTACCTGGGGACTAGACGGAACGCCGACCTACAGTGACGGGTCGAACACGGTGGTCTTCGCGGAGATTGAAACGCTGCGTGGAGGTTCCGCCGCGGACGTTTTTAGCGTGACTGCTGCCACCACTTTCCAAATTCTCGGCGGTGACGGTGCGGACACATTTTCGTTCCCGTTTCCGACGGGCGGTTTTGTGACCGGCAGCATCGACGGCGAGGCGGGATCGGACACGTTGACGTTCGCGGGTCGGAGTTCTCCCGTCACTGTGAATCTCGGGGCCGGCTCCGCGACCGATGTCTCGGGCACGGTGGCCGGTATCGAGAACGTCACGGGCGGGGCAGGGGCGGACAGCCTGACCGGTGATGTCAACGCCAACACGCTCAATGGTGGAGCCGGGAACGACACGCTCAGCGGCTTGGATGGAAACGATTTTCTGTTCGGCGGGAACGGCTCAGACGCGCTAGATGGCGGCGCGGGCAACGACCTGGTGAACGGGCAAGGAAGCAGCAGCGACACCCTGACGGGAGGCAGCGGCAACGACACGCTCGACGGTGGCTCCGGCACGGACGCCGTGCTCGAAACCGCGAACGTCAATTTTGTGCTGTCGAACACGCTTTTGACCGGTCTGGGAACCGACACGCTGGTCGGTCTGGAAGTGGCCAACCTCACGGGTGGCACAGGCAACAACCAGTTGGACGCCACTGCCTTTTCCGGATCCGTGAATCTTTACGGCTTGGCGGGCAACGACACACTGATCGCGGGACTCGCCGCGGACGTCCTCGTAGGAGGCGACGGGAACGATGTGCTCCAAGGGAACGCGGGGAACGACACCGTCTTGGCGGGCAGTGGCCGTGATTTCCTCATCGGTGGTGACGGCGACGATCGCTTGCTCGGGCAGGGAGGCAGCGGCGATACGCTCACCGGTGGAAATGGGAACGATACGCTCGACGGCGGGACCGGCACGGACATCTTGGTTGAGTCGGGTGACGTCAATATCACGCTGACGAACTCGTCACTGAGCGGACTTGGAACGGATTCGGTGCTGGGCATGGAATTGTTTTCGTTCACGGGAGGCGCGGGGAACAACAATCTGAATGCCGCCGCGTTCACGGGAGCGGTGACGCTGTTGGGAAGCGGCGGCAACGACACGTTGATTGGCGGTGCGGCGGGCGACTTCCTATTGGGAGATGCCGGCGACGACTCGCTGCAAGGTGGCGACGGCAATGACAGCCTTCGTGGCGGTGACGGAAATGACTTGCTGGATGGCGGGCTGCTGAACGATTCATTGAACGGTGGTATCGGCAACGACACGCTGCTCGGTGGCGATGGTAACGACGGGTTGTCCGGGCTGGCGGGTAACGACGTGCTCAATGGTGGCATTGGCAACGACACGCTGTTCGGAGGCGACGACTCCGACACGTTGCTGGGCGGCGCAGGTTCCGACATCGCTAGTGGCGGCACCGGAGCCGACAACGTCGACGGCCAGGGTGCCAGCGACGACACCGTCCAAGGCAGCGCCGGCACAGGCACCGCCGACGCGGGCGACACAGTCAATCCCAACGGATTGGCGTCCGAGATCAATGAAGCATTCCTGCTAACGCCGCTACCCGCGTGGGTCTTAACTTAACGCGGCCTTCGGCCGCAACGTAGCGTGGGCTTTAGCCCACGGGGTTTGGGCTGAAGCCCACACGATCTGCTCGCAAAATACTGGCCTGTTTCGGGCAAAGATTCCCGCGAGTCATCGCCTCACGCGCACGGACGGT
>CAYSHJ010001271.1:0-7294 GCA_964430385.1 uncultured Planctomycetaceae bacterium | reverse complement strand
AGCGCGCGTACTTGGGGATCGGGATCCAGCAACTCGACCCGAAGCTGTCGAAGGGTCTCAAACTGCAAGGCCTCGAAGGAGCGTTGATCACGACGATCACGAAAGGCTCACCGGCCGAAGACGCCAAACTCGAAGTCGGCGACGTGATCCTGGAACTCAACGGTCGCATGGTGACGAATCCCCGTTCGCTGCAAAACGTCGTCGAGCGCTTGGAAGTTGGCAAGACGTATAAAGCCCTCATCATCCGCGACACGAAGAAGCTCGAAGTGCCCATCGCGGTCCGCGAGAGGCCCGATGACTTCTTCGCCGCGAACGGGCGAATCGGCAGCCGTCGTGCTCCCAGTCAGACGCCGAAGAGCGAGTCGTTCAACGAACTGGGCATCGAGGTCAAAGAACTGACTCGTGAAGCCGCAAACGAAGCCGGATTCGACGACAAGGTGACTGGCGTTCTCGTCGCCAACGTCGACGCGAACAGTCCCGCCGCGCAGGTGGGCATCGCCGCCGGCCACGTCATCGAACGGGTCGGCAACCAAAAGGTCACGACCACGAAAGAATTCGACGCGGCTCTCAAGGCCTCTTCGCTGAAAGACGGCGTCACGCTGCTGATCAACACGCCGAATGGCAAACGCTTCGTCGCCGTACAGGTCAGCAAGAATTGACCCGAATTGTGCATCCATCGATACTAGCGAGGGACGGGCAACGAGTTTCCCTAGCTTGCGCGTCGGGCTAGTGTGTGACCCGGACGCTCACAGCGTCCGGGTCACTTCGCGTTTTTGGCAGGCAGCGAAACGCCTAACACCGCCGCGGCCTGCTGCAACATCGCCCACGTACCCTGATCGAGCGGAATCCCGTGCGCGAGCCGTTCGGTCCGAGTCTCGTCGCTGCGATCACCCGGAAGGATGATCCGTTCGACTCCCGGCTTGCGCGGCGTCGCACGCACGAACTCGATGAGCTTGTCGGCCTCGTGAACGAAGTGCGGCAACCCGGCGAAGTGCCGAGGCTCCCAAAGTACCACGAGCACGTTGTTCGTTCCGACTTCCGAGGGCTTGGCCGGCGGACACCAACCTCCGGAAAGACCACCGACCAGAGCATCCAACAACAACCCCAAGCCGAAGCCTTTGTAGGCCTGCTGCTCACCGCCCATTGGCAACAGGGTTCCAGGCCGATCGCCGAATCGCACCGACGGATCGTTTGACGGATTCCCGTCCGCGTCTTGAATCCAGCCATCCGGACAAGTTTTCTCCGCCAACTGCGCCGCCCTGACCTTTCCGTTCGCGACCACGCTCGTCGAGATGTCGAGCACCAGCGGTTTGTCTCCCGTCGGCACTCCGATCGCCAACGGATTCGTGCTGATCCGTGCGTCCAGTCCTCCCGGCGGAGCCACGCACCGCAGCACGCCATTGTCATTGACTGACATCATCGCCGCGAACCCGTTCTGCGCCGCCAGTTCGACCCACTCACCCAGTCGACCGACGTGACCACAATTTCGCAACGTGCCGCACGCCACACCCACCTGTCGACACTTCACCGACAACGCTTCCACCAATCTCCGCGCCAACACCTGCCCGAACCCGCGCCACCCATCCGCGACGAGCACGGCCGGTGTTTCGGTGATCACTTCCCAATCAGTGTCGCAACGAATCTCGCCGGTTTTCAATTGCTCAAGATAATCCGCGAGTCGCAGGACGCCATGCGACTCGTGTCCACGAAGATTAGCTTCCACCAAACTGGTTGAAACTTCGTCAGCATCGCAGGCCGGGACATTGGCCGCACGGAGCAAATCCCTGACAAACTTCTGGAGGTCCGTCATCGAAAGCTGGACAGCCATAATCTCCCTGTTTTCACGAAATAACCGTGACAGAACGGATGTCGACTGAAGCCGACTGAGAAGGCAGAGCCACAAGAAATCGCACGGTGTCGCTCGTAATTCTAATTCCGCGTGGTGGTTTCATGCAGGTTCAGCAACGCTCGTGCGACGATCGTCCAGGCCGCGAGTTCGCGGGCGGGGACATCGCTCGCGGGCGGAGTCAGTCCGGTTGCGAGCAGCTTTTGAGCGGTCGATTCGTCTTGTGAGTCATCGCTCCGAGCATCCGCCAGCAGACTCATCAGCACCGATTGTTCGGAGTCGTCGGGCGCTCGCGACGTGGCGAGGCGGAACGCGAAGGCGATGCGCGACTCGTCACTCCCGCCACCTTCCTTGAGGAGACGCGCCGCGAAGGCTTTGGCGGCTTCGACGAACGTGGGATCGTTGAGTAACACCAACGCGGCCAGCGGCGTGTTCGAGCGTGGTCGCTGCACGGTGCATTCTTCGCGACGCGGAGCGTCGAGCGCCTTGAGCATCGGATGCAGGTATTGCCGCTGCCAATGCACGTACACGCCGCGACGCCACTGTCGCGAGTCCTTGTCGGCCGCGTAATCGCGCTTCGGAAAGTTGAGATGCTTGTAGTAACCGGCCGGTTGATACGGTCGGACGCTCGGCCCACCAACTTCGTTGACCAGCAGTCCGCTGATCGCCAGCGCGTTGTCGCGAATGAATTCCGCCGGGAGACGGAAGCGGGATTGGCGAGCGAACAAATTGATCTGGCTAGCGGGGGGCGTTAACCCCCCGGTTGCAAGCGAGTCACCAGATGTCGTCGAAGCAACCGGGGGGCTAACGCCCCCCGCTAGCCCGTGTGGAAGATTGGAGGACTGCCGATACGCCCGGCTCATCGCGATCAGCTTCAGAACGTGCTTCACGTTCCAGTCGCTTTCGACGAATTCGTGCGCGAGGCGGTCGAGCAGTTCGGGATGATCGGGTGGCTGTCCTTGAGCGCCGAAGTCTTCCAGCGAGCGACATAATCCCTCGCCAAACAATAGCGCCCAAAAGCGGTTGACCATAACTCGCGCGGTGAGCAAGCCAACGCCCTCCTTCGGGTCGGTCAGCCAGCGAGCGAGATCCAGTCGCGTCGCTCGCCGGTTGCCGGTGTTGAGCCGGCCGAGAAATTCCGGCACGGCCGGCCGTACCACTTCGCCGCCGTCGTCGAGCCAGTTGCCTCTCGGCAGAATCCGAATCTCGCGCGGCTCGATCGCGGAAGAAATCATCGTCAGCCGAGCCGACTTCTCGAACGCGGCTCGCTCTTCGGCAGTCATCTTCTCCGCGAGAGCACGTTCACGCTTGGTGAGCACTCGCAACTCCGGCGCTCGCACTGTCGGCGACTGATCACTTCCCTTTTTAAGATGGGCTGCCTCATCGAGGTCCGCGAAGAGTGCGACCATCGAATAGAAGTCGCGCGCCGTGTACGGGTCGAACTTGTGGTTGTGGCACTGAGCACACCCCAGCGTCCCACCCAGCCACACTGCCGAAAGATTGCGAACGCGGTCGGCCGCGTACATCGCCAGGTATTCCTTGGCCTGCACGCCCCCTTCATGCGATGTTTGCAGCAGGCGGTTGTAGCCCGATGCGATCAACAGATCAGTCGGATGGGACTGATAAGTCATATGCGACTTATTTGTCCCATTGGTTTCCCGTGAGTTCGCCAGCAAATCTCCCGCAAGCTGCTGTTGCGTGAACCGATCGAACGGCAGGTTGCTGTTGAACGCATCAATGACCCAGTCGCGATACGGCGAGATGTGATGCTCCTGATCACCGTGATATCCGACGGTGTCGGCGTAACGAACCAGATCGAGCCACCACACTGCCATTCGCTCGCCGAACGCCTCGCTAGCGAGGGCACGATCGATCCGCTTGTTCCACTCGCCGGGGTCGGCGTTTTGCGCGAACGCCTCGACTTCGTCCACCGATGGCGGCAGACCGCGCAGATCAAAGCTCAATCGCCGCACCTGGGTAACGCGATCCGCATCGGGCGACGGCCGCACGTTCGCGCGGTCCCAACGAGCCATCAAAAACCGATCGATCCAATTCGCCGGCCAGTCCTTGTCCTTCGCGGCCGGCGGCTCATGCCGCACCGGTGGAACGAAGGCCCAGTGAGTCGCCCATGTCGCTCCTTGCTCGACCCAGCGTCGCAGCGCGGCGATTTCCGCCGCAGTCAGCGTCTTGCCGGACTTAGCCGGAGGCATGTGCTCGTCCGGGTCGGTCGACAGAATGCGACGAATCAACTCGCTGTCGTTCGGTTGTCCCGGCTTGACGACCGACTTGGTTCCAGCCGCCGGCGCCAGATCGAGCCGCAAGTCCGCTTCGCGGTGCTTTTCGTCCGGGCCGTGACAGAAAAAACATTTGTCCGACAGGATCGGACGAACGTCGCGATTGAAGTCGACTGGCTCAGCGGCTGACAGTATCGTCGCAAAAGCCGGCGAGACCATGAATGTCACAAACAAATGACGAGTCAAGGACATAACTTTCTCTGGTGCCAGGTGTGAAATCACACAATGCAGAACTGTCCGGCGGGATCACGATACAGAGACATCGGCGACCTCTCACGATTGAACGGCAGCCAACTTCACAACGGCCCGCGATTTTGGCCCGGCACCCACAGAACGTTGTCGGCTCCATGGTTGTTGCAGACCTGCGCCAAGACAAACAACAGGTCCGAGAGGCGATTCAGGTAAATCACGATCTGCGGATTGACCTTCTCTGTTTCAACCAGCTTGAGGGCTCCGATCTCGACGCGGCGGCAGACAGTTCGTGCGACATGCAAATGAGCCGCCGCGGGAGTCCCGCCCGGCAGAATAAAACTCGTCAGCGGTTGCAGCTTCTCGTTGTGGCCGTCGATCCAGTGTTCCAACGTCGTGATTTGTTGCTCGGTGACTCGCAGTGGAGTGTCACCGAGCGGCTTGTCCGACTCCGGCACGCACAGATCAGCACCAACGTCGAACAAGTCGTTTTGGATCAACGTCAACTGCCGCCGCACATCATCTGGCAATTCTGCCGTGAGGACGACGCCGATGACCGAGTTCAATTCATCAACGCCGCCGAAAGCCCCGATGCGAGGATTTGTCTTCGGCACACGAGTCCCATCACCGAGACCGGTTTGCCCGCCATCGCCGGACTTCGTGTAAATGCGGTTAAGGTAAACCATGATTGTCAGTGGTCAGTGGTCAGTGGTCAGTTGCCACGGACAACGGACCACTGACAACGGACAAAGCAGCCTCACTTCTTCTCAACGATCCAGACATTACGGAAATGGACCGGGTTTCCGTGGTCTTGAAAGTACAGCGCGCCGGGCTGCTCTTCGTTCTTTTGTTGGAGACCGCCGGGGGTCGGCTTCAGCTTGAGCTTGTCGTGGATGACTACGCCGTTGTGCTTGATCGTGACGACCGCGTCTTCGGTCTTCTTGCCCTCGGCGGCGAAGCGGGCGCAATGGAATTCGACGTCGTAGGTCTGCCACGACAGCGGCGGCAGGCACATGTTCACGATCGGCTTCGCCACCGTGTAGATCCCGCCGCATTCGTTGTTCTCGCCGGAGAGGCCGAACGAGTCGAGGATTTGGCACTCGTACTGATCGACCAGGTACATGCCGCTGTTGCCGCGCTGCTGGCCACGCTCCTTGGGCATGAACGGCGTGCGGAATTCGAGGTGCAGCGTGAAGTCCTGAAACTTCTGCTTCGTGCGCGTGCCCACGGCGAGCAAGCCCTTCTCGACCAACTTGCCATCCTGCCACGCATCGACGTTCGTGCCATCAAACAGAACGATCGCTCCCTCGGGCGGCTTGGCTCCGAGCGTCAGAGACTTCCGCTCGACCTTCTTGGCTTCGTACTTCACGTTCTCTTCAAAGGTGCCGGAGATCGTGCCGTTCTTGATCTCCCCTTTGCAATTCTCGCCGCTGAGCAGCACGACGCTCTCTTTCGTCTCGCCCTTGAGCATGACTTTCGTCTTGCCGTCCCAACCGGCTCCCGGCAATCCCTTGGTGAACAAGGCAACGTCAAACTTGCCTTCGCCGAGCGCGATGACTTGAGCACCAAACTTGGTCTCGTTACCGATCGTCCCTTCGTACTCACCTTGGACTTTGAAGTCCGGCCCGGCTTGTTCCGGATCAGTGAATGCTTCGCCACCGGCTGCGTACGCGAGTGCCGATATTCCCAAGGCCCAAACCGCCGACGCCAGGAATGCAGTCAGTCTTCGCATGTCGAAGTCTCCGAGTTGAGGAATCGTCGCCGCCACCGATCACGACACGCCGGAGAGCGTAACGGGCGAAGGGCGAGAATCGGAAGTGATGGGGCGACAAGACGGGGGGTTGGGTAGTGGGTCCGTTTGGGTGGCACGCCATGACCATCGGGAAGGGCGTGGCCTTGGATCGTCGGACTCCACGCCCTTCGATGACTCAGGGACGTGCCACCCTGCGGCATCTTTTCTCAAATGAACCCACTACCGAGGGTTGAAAGTTCGAGTGAATCACTCGCACGGCCAGTCGCCTTGCCGTGGCGTCATTCATTCGCGGCGCCGACGCAACGAACCGCCAGCGCCAGTCGGCCATCATCGTCCGGCAACACGCTGCGCAAATCGACCAGAACGGCAGCGTGCTGAATCCGCGCGAAAACCCGAATCGTCCCCAATCGCAACCGCCGCGAAAGCTCATCGGCCGACAGACTCGCATGCCGCAGCCGGATGACGATCGTCGACAGTTCGACACCTGGCAGCGAGCCTCCGCCGACGGCAGCCGTGTCTTGCGCGATCGACAGTTCGAACGGCGCCAACAATCCGACATCAGCCACGATTCGTTCGGCTCGCAGACGCAGTTCAGGCACTTTCGCGGCGAGCATCGCGATCGCGGGAATCTCACCAACAGCGGCGCCGCGCAAGTAGGCTTCCAGCGTCGCTTGCAACGCGGCCAACGTCAGCTTACCGACTCGCACCGCGCGAGCCAGCGGATGCTGGCGAATCCGTTCGACGAACTCGTGCTTCCCCAAAATGATCCCGCATTGCGGCCCGCCCAACAGCTTGTCGCCGCTACCGAGCACCACATCCGCTCCCGCCGCGAGACTGCTTTGAAACGTCGGCTCGGGCGGCAGGCCGAACTCCGTCATATTTAGGAGCGCGCCGCTGCCAATGTCGTCGATCGCGATCGCTCCGTGCTGGCGGGCGAGCGGCACAAGGTCTTCGATCGCCGGTGTCTCACTAAAACCGATAACTCGATAATTCGACGGATGCACGTGCATGACCGCCGCCGTCTGCGGAGTGATCGCGGCCTGGTAGTCGCCGACTCGCGTGCGGTTCGTCGTGCCGACTTCCCGCAACACGGCACCACTCAGTTGGAAAATATCCGGCAATCGGAACGAGCCACCGATCTCGATGAGCTGTCCGCGCGAGATGACCACCTCCCGCCCGGCACACAAGGCTTGCAACGTGAGCAACGTCGCG
>CAYSHJ010001270.1:0-3369 GCA_964430385.1 uncultured Planctomycetaceae bacterium | reverse complement strand
TGGCTGGACCGCATGAATGCGGTCGCTACGAGCGCACATGACTGCGCACATGAAAGGGACACCATGAGTACGTTTCTGATGAGCATGAATTTGTTGGCGGCGGATTTGCCAGACGGAGCGGTGCGACTCATTGCGATGTTGTTTGTCGTCACGTTGCTCCTGTTGCCGGCATTGTTGGGGGTGAGATACATCCCGAACAACCGTGTTGGCGTCGTGGAGAAACTGTGGTCGCAGACTGGATCGCTAGGTGAGGGCCGATTGATGGCGCTCAATGGCGAGGCGGGTTTTCAGGCGGAGTTGTTGCGTGGTGGATTGCACTTCGGGTATTGGCCGTGGCAGTTCCGCATTCACAAGGCTCCGTTGACGGTCGTGCCGCAAGGCAAGATCGGCTACCTGTTCGCTCGCGATGGCGTGCCGTTGCCTCCGGAACAAACGCTAGGTCGCGTCGTGGACTGCAACCACTTCCAGGACGCGCGAGCGTTTTTGTGCGGCGGCTTCGGTGAAAAGCCGGTTTACGGCCAGCGAGGTCGTCAGCGAGCGATCCTGCGCGAAGGCGTGTACGTGATCAACCCGGTGCTGTTCGTCGTGGTCACCGAGCAGGTGGTCTATCACCACAACCTCGGCAACGCAGGCGAGAAATCAACGCTCAGTGCGTGGCGCGAGGAACTGGCCGCCGTCAACGGTTTCGATCCGATCGTGATCGGTGGGAGCAACGTGGAATCGTCGGAAGATGGAACCAACGAAGTTCACTCCGGCGACAAGATCGGCATTGTGACTGCGCATGACGGACCGGCGTTGCTGCCGGGGCACATCATTGCTCCAGGGGTCGCGATGGATGCCAGCGATCCGAACTATCACAACAACTATCAGGATATCGAAGCGTTCTTGCGCGCCGGCGGCCGACGCGGCCGGCAGTACGTTCCGCTGACGGACGGCACGTATTTCATCAACCGTTGGTTTGCGACCGTCGAGCTGATGCCCAAGACCGTGGTGCCGATCGGGCACGTGGGTGTCGTCGTCAGTTATTACGGAAAGGAGGGACACGACGTTTCGGGCGTGGCGTTCCGTCATGGCGAACGAGTGGTCGAAGGCGAGCGTGGCGTGCAAGCGAATACGCTGGGCCCGGGCAAATACCCGTTCAACCGGTATGCCGGCAACGTGCATCTGGTCCCGACGACAAACTTCGTGCTGCACTGGATCACCGGCCGCAGCGAGTCGCATAAATTCGACGAAAGTCTGAAGTCGATCGACCTGGTCACGGCCGACGCCTACGAACCGGTGCTGCCGCTGTCGATCGTCGTCCACATCGACTACCAGAAGGCCGCCAGCGTTGTACAGCGATTCGGCGACGTGAAAAAACTCATCACGCAAACGCTGGACCCGCTGTTGAGCGCGTACTTCCGGGACATCGCGCATAAGAAAACCATGCTGGCGTTGCTGCACGAGCGTGACGTCATTCAAGCGGAAGCTCGCGGCGAATTGCGAGCGAAGTTCAAGGATTTCGACATCGAGCTGGTGGACGTGCTGATCGGTAAGCCCGACAGCGTGGCCGGCAGCGACATCGAAAAGTTGTTGGATCAATTGCGTCAGCGGCAGTTGGCTCGCGAGCAGGTGTTGACCTACGAGCAGCAAAAAACCGCCGCCGAAAAACTCAAGGAGCTGAAGATGGCTCAAGCCGTGGCCGACAAGCAGGCCGAGCTGACAAACTCGCAAGTGCAAATCCAAATCGCCGCTAACCAGGGCGACGCGGATTTGGCGAAAGGCCGCAAGAAGGCGGAGCAATCCGTCGTCGAGGCCGAAGCCGACCGCAAACGCAAAGTGCTCGAAGCCGAAGCCGCCAGTCAAGCGATTCGGCTGAAGGCCGAAGCCGAAAGCCAGCAACTCAAACTGCTGGGCGAAGGCGAAGGCCGACGCGTCTCGCTGGAAGGCGAGGCTCAGGCCCGAGTACTCGCGCAGAAGATCGGCTCGTACGGCGATCCGCGGTTGTACGCGCTCTCGCTGGTGGCTCAACACCTGTCGCAAAGCAAACAACCGCTGGTGCCCGAACGCCTCTTCATGTCCGGCGGGAATGGCAATGGCGAGGCGAATGGTCACTCGAAGGATATGGGTTTGTTTGCCACGTTGATCGACCTGTTGATCGCTGACAAGGTCGGACTGGGCGTGACAACGTCAACGACTGTCAGCCCATCCGCTGAACCCGATTCAACATCAGCAAAATCGGAACCCAAAGTCAAACAGGAGCCATCCATTTCACAAGCGTGACATTCGATTGGTCTTCAACGAAGCGAACCCCACCGGGCAACGCCGTTAAGGATTTTTGTTCGCGTATCCAAGGGGAAACGACAGATCCCGAAGGGATCAAAGCTATTAGCCGGTGGTCGCCGAAGGCGCACCACCGGTTCAAAGCGAATGGATGTGCTGCATCCCGGAGGAATGCCAGCGAGTCAGGTGCTGACCTCCCTCCGGGATGCAAAATGCCTTGTCAACCGCGTTCCGGTGGTGCGCCTTCGGCGAACCACCGGCTAATTGCTACGACCGCTCCGCGGTCAAAAACGGCGAGCGAACGCGGTTTTCGAGAATCCTTAACGGCGTTGCCCCGTGGGGCTCGCCCCCACGGAGCAAATGACCGCCTCGCTCGAAGTCGTTGCTCCCGTGGGGGCAAGCCCCGCGGAGAGCCAAAGATTCGCAGGAAATGTGGTTGGTAGCTCTCCAATCATGGCCCCGCCGGGGCAAGCCCGACGGTGACCGCACATGGAATTCGTTAGAGTCAGGAAATTTGAACGCCCGACCCCTCGGCAGGCCCTCAACCACTCGATCACAGGGCATTCAGAGCCGACAGCAGCGCGGCGCTGAGCACAAACGTCTCGTCGATCTCGCCCGCAGCGGCGGCGACGAGCGTGTCGTCGCCTTGGCCGCCGGCCAGTGTGTCGCCATCGGCTTGGCCGTTGATCAGGTCGTCACCCTGCTCGCCGAGGATGATGTCCTGGCCACCGTCGCCCAGTAGCGAATCGTCGCCATCGCCGCCGGTGATTGTGTCGCGCTCTGTACCGCCGTTGATCGTGTCGTCGCCGTCGGCTCCTGTGATCAGGTCCGCGCCCGATTGGCCGCTGATCACGTCGTTCCCGTCGCCGCCGTTGACGGTGTCGTTGCCGTGATCGCCGCGAATCTTGTCGTTGCCGGCGTTGCCGTTGAGCACGTCGTTGTTGCGTCCGCCGTCGAGCGTGTCGTCGCCGTCGCCGCCGGCGATGTTGTCGCTGGCCGTTTCGCCCAGCAGCGAGTCATCGCCGTCGCCGCCCGTGATGATGTCGTTGCCAACGCCACCGTTGACCGTGTCGGCACCATCCGCTCCGGTTATCAAGTCATTGCCTG
>CAYSHJ010001269.1:0-6820 GCA_964430385.1 uncultured Planctomycetaceae bacterium | reverse complement strand
GGTGATCCCGAATGCCCAGTCCTCGATCTGCGAACCACCCGTGTGCCAGTCATCCGTCCACGAGAAGATGAACCCACCGGCCAGTCCCATGAGTTCGATTTCGCGCAGGTGGCCGGCTAAGAACTCCGCCTGCTCGATCTCACCATGGCGGAGGCTATCCATCCCCAACTCACCCAGCAGCAGTGGCTTGTCCCCCACGATGTTCTGCAACCGATGTAGATATCGCCGAAATTCCTCGCGATCATGCAAGTACACGTTGAACGTTATGAAATCGAGAAACGACAACTCGAGGTACTCGGTCGAAGGATAGTTCGCGTAGGTGACGAGCGTCCGGGGATCGATCTGTTTGGCGGCGTCGGCTAACTCGACCAGAAAGCGCTCGACTCGCCGTGCGCCGTGCCAGCGAACAATGTTCGCGGGGATTTCATTGCCAATGCTATACGCAAAAATACAAGGGAAGTCTCGGCCAGCCAAGACAGCTCGCTGCACGGCCTGACGCGCTTCGATCTGGGCAGATCGGCTCTCCAAGAAGCAGAGATGGCGGGACCACGGCACATCGACGAGCACCACCTGCTCTCGCTCACCGGCCGCCTCGAGCAACCAAGGGGGTGGCAAATGATAGGTGCGAATCGCATTGATTCCGGCGGCACGCATCTGCTCGAAGTCTTTATGCACACGGCTGACGGGTGGAAATGGCTGCCCCAGAGCGTCGGGGGCGAAGGGACCATAGGTGACGCCCTGGATCCGCAGCCGCCGGTCTCCACAGGCAAAAAACTTTCCGTCCACCCGCAGGCGAACTTCGGCCTGAACCACTGGCCCGCGCGGGCATTCTTCCAGCAGTGCTCCCCCCATCTGGAGGGGACGCCCGGATGCCTTGGTCAGTAGATCGCTCATCGTGAGTCACCGCTGGAATGGCGCATTAGGAATTCCCACCGACCAGCGGGAGAACCTTCTTCGGTGGGAAGAAGATTCCGCGATTTAGCGAGCATCTCATGAGTCTGTAGCGTCGTGAACTTACCCGACACGCGATTTCGGGTGAGTGACAGATATACATCTAAGGACACCGCTCTAGCACATGGAGATTCTGAGGCTACAAAATAGGTAAACCTGGTAAATTTAGAGAGATGTTACCAACAAATCGTTGGCTTTCAAGAGTGTGGTTTCGAATTACCATACTCCCGCTTGGTACTGTGCTGGGTCAGCGTGAATTGGAGCGTGGCAGATCGGGTTAACGGGTTGAGGGATTGTTGAAACTCGGACGATTGTGTTTAACGCATTAGAGTCAAGATCGGAGAGGGGGCGGGCGAGTTGAATCGCCCCGCTCCGATCTCGACGACTGAGCGGCACTCGGGTCGGTCCCCACCGGAGCCCTATCCTCCGCCCAGTTGACGAGGATCATACGGTCCAGGTTGTTGGTGAGCTATTGGCGTCAGGTCGAATGTTGTCGGTCGTGTTGTTGACGGATCGGTCGGCTTGTCGTCGGGCTTGTCGTGCGTCGCGGGCGGCGGCGAGCTTTTGATCTCGGACAGCGAAGATGGCGACGTCGCGGCCGGCGAGTTTGTCGGCGGGCGTGACATCGCCGATGGCCGAGTGCAACCTCACCGTGTTGAAGTGGATGACGTAGCGGTCGATGAGTCGTCGGGCATCGTCGGGCGTCAACGGCGAGCCAGGTCGCTCGGCTTCAGTCTTGAGCGACTTGTGCCAGCGTTCCAGCTTGCCGTTGGACTGCGGATGGCTTGCGGCTCGCGTGGTAACAGCCAATGGTCTCGCGGCACCAGCGCGTTGTGCTCGTTGACTTTGCCGAGGCGGTTTCGCCAGTTGTAAAACTTGCTCGGCGCGATGCCGACCCAGCCGATGATCTTCCGCTGAGCGAGTTCGGTCTTCTCGGCCCAGTCGCGGACGTAGTCCACAATCTCGTCGCGCGTGTCGTGAGGAACCCAACTTCCGTTTCGCGTTCCCCAAGCTCTTTTTTTAGCTGCACGTGCTCCTGCAGGAGTTCGGCCGACCTCATTCTTCTGCACGAGCTTGGCTTCGAGCGTGGCGATCTTGCGATCCTTGGCAGCTTCCGCTTGTTGCGCCCCACGGCCATTTTGCTGCAATGCGGCCACCCGATCAGAGCCTCACTCCAATTCCGTCTGAGGCAGGACAACTCATCTATGAGCCAGCCAACTTGATGCTCTGGGGCGAGCCGTATGCGCTGAAAACTCTGCGGCGTTTCCAGCCGCATCAGCAGTTGATCGGGATGGGACCAGTGGTGGTCCCACTGATCTTGGAAGAACTGCGGCGCGAGCCAGAGTTCTGGTTCTGGGCCTTGGAAGCCATCACCAACGAGCAGCCGGTTCCACCAGAGTCCATCGGTCACATGGAATCGTCGGCGTCTTGGGTGAAGCATCCACCGACCGCCACAAGCCGTTCTGACGATTCGCCAGAGAGTGATGATAATGCCACCGATACGATCCGCGAAGTTACAACATCATTCCGATCGCATCGGAGCACCGATCTTACCCCTGCCAGCGTGTCTTCATGAACTTCAGCGCGTTGCTGGCGAGGGTCAGTTCGTCGGTGAACATTCGCCGCCAGATCTTCGTGGCGGCGGCGAGAGCGGGGAGAGCCAGGCCGAAGGCTTCGACCATGAACCAGCCGTCGTAATTGACTGCCTTCAGAGCGGCAAACGTCTCGTCCCAATTGACGCCACCTTCTCCCGGTGTAGAGCGGTCGTTTTCTGAAATGTGGACGTGGACGAACTGGTCGGCGTAGCTCTTGATCGCCGAGGTGATGCATTTCTCCTCGATGTTGGCGTGAAACGTGTCGTACATCGTTTTCAGATGCGTGTGATTGACCTCGCGGCAGAAGCGGCCGGCGTCGGCGGCACTGGTCAGAAAGTAGCACTCGAAGCGGTTAAGGTATTCGACCACCAGCGTCACGTGTGCTGACTCCGCGTAGTCGGCGGCTTGGGTCAGAATCTCTTTGCCCCAATTCCATTCATCGTCGGTCGGGCCTTGGCCGGAAAAACTGCCGAGCGCAGAATGAATTGGCCCGCACAAGTGTGTGGCTCCGGCGGAGTAGCAGCAGTCGATCGCCTTCTTCAGGTTTTCGAAACCCGCTCGGCGAATCGCCGCATCGGCCGAGATCGGATTGGCGGCGTCGGTGCTGACGGTCACGGCCGTACGCGCCAGACCCAGCGAGTCCAGCTTCCTGCCGAGGTTCGCAAACTTGATATCGTTCATCTCGAAGATCGGCAGCTCGACCCCGTCGTAACCGATCTTTCTCAGCGATTCGAGAATGCCGAAGTGCGACTCGTTCACGTCGGTCGTCCACAGCAGCATGTTCATTCCGTACTTCATGAGGTGACTCCTGATGTTGAAAGAATCTCGGCGAGCGGGGGGGGCGTTGCCCCCCCGGTTGGTTGGAAAACTAATTCGCGATCAACCGATGGGCTAACGTCTTTCGCTCGCCAAATTGATGGGGAAGTGCTCTTCCGGCAGCAGTTCGCGCAGTCGATCGCGGATGTGCGGGCGGGCGAGACGCAAAACAGATTCCGCCTCGGCCGGAAGCGGCGGTAGTTTGACCCGCCGCCGCACTTGGTTCAAGCGCCACCGCAAACGATCGTCGCTGAGGTAGTCTGGTAGAAATCGCTCGCTGACAAACCGCGGGATCAGCGGGGCGAGAAATTCGGTTGGCTGTTTGGCCATTGCGTTGACCGCCTGCTGTACGATGAGCGGATCGACGCTCGACATGATTTGGTAGTATCGTTCAATCTCACGCGGATGCCGTTCGATCAACTCGGCATCGATCAGCAATTCCGTGACGATGTGCCCCAAGAAACCCGGCTGCAGGCCGTCGTCCGGGCCGAGCACTTCGCGAAACCTCACGGCCAGTTGAGCGGTGACCTCGGCGAATGCACGCGTCTGATGAAACCAGCGGTCGTCATCGAGATGCTGCCACGCTCCGGTCGCGACCTCGGCCTGCGGCGATCCATCATTGAGCATGAACGGCTCAATCAGTTTCGCGCGGACTCGGACCCTGCGATCCACAACCGACAGCCAATCCGGCACCGCTGTCCCGGCGACAAAGTACGGTCGGTCAAGAAATCGGATGGCGTGGGCGAAGTAGTTCATGGCAGGCCAAATGACGAATGACGAAATAACGAATCTCGGACACCGAGGCAGTGTAGCCATTCGTTTTTCGAGCTTCGTCATTCTTTAGTCTTCATGCGGGCTTCGCCCACAACGCGTCGCTGAAGTCGTGAGACTTCAGTACTCCGAAATCTCACGATTTCGGCGACGAGCGACTTGGTGATGCGGCGCCAGGGGAGGGCGTCTTGAAGGTCGGCGAGCGCGGCCAACCCGGCGGCCGCCGCGTCCAAGGCCTTCTCCGGTCGCAAAATCTTCAACGCAACGAACTTCTTCAACCGTGTGTGCTTCGTCTTCCATACCGACTCCAGGCCTTCCTGGCCGAGCAGTTCGAACACCTCGTATTCGAACACCTCGTAATCGGGAATGTACTGGCCGGAGGCGGCCGTCGGACCTGCCGCAGAGACGGCACTGCCGGCAAGCGTCTTGTTCGTCTCATCCCCCGTGTTGGACCGGCTGGGAAACGATGGCTGCGAACGCGCCGCATCGACCGGCAGCCAATGTGAAGCGGACGAATGGCCCCGTTGACTTGGAGTGATTCTGGCGGTCCAATGTCTCCTGACGCATCGGTTTTTGCCGATGAGTACACTGCCAGCCTGCTTCGACGCTCCGCGCACCCCCGCCACTTATCGGTCACTTACCTACAGAGACCGCCACATGTTTCCGATACTGCAGACCTCACCACACGGACGGCGTGAGTTCCTGTCCCGCAGCGGACTCAGCGGTCTCGGTCTGTTCTGGGCGAACTCGCTTGGCCGGTGCGTCGGTGCGGCAACCGCTGGCAGAGCCAAGTCGGTGATCCTAATTTTCAATTGCGGAGCACCCAGCCACATCGACCTGTGGGATTTGAAGCCTCACGCCACCGACACCGTGCGCGGGCCGTACAAGCCGATCGCCACCAGCGCTCCTGGCGTTGAGATTTCGGAACTGTTGCCGCGTTTGGCTCGGCACGCTCACCGATTCTCGATCGTGCGTAGCGTGCATCATTCGCACGGGTCGCACAACTCGGGCATGTATTGGTCGATCGTCGGCCGGCCGTATCCGAGGGACGACACGCTGATCAATCCCAGCCGCAACGACATTCCCAGCTTCGGCACTCTGACCGGTTGGCTGGCGCGGCGCGATGGCTACAGCGGTGCGTTGCCTCCGTATGTGATCACTCCCGCGCCGCACTGCGACAGCACGGTGTATCTCACGCCGGGGCAATTCGGCGGCTGCTTGGGAGCGAACCATGATCCGTTTGTGCTCAATTCCGATCCCAACGCTGCCAACTTCAGCGTTCCGAATCTTGCACCGGTCGAAGGGATCACCTCGCAACGCCGCGAGGACCGTCGGTCATTGTTGGATCAATTGAATGACCATTGCCAGCCGATCGCCGGGAGTGGCTCGCAGGACTTCGACGTCAGCCAATCGAAAGCTCTATCGCTGGTTGGATCTGCCGCCGTGCGCGAGGCGTTTGATCTGACTCTTGAACCGCCCGAAGTCCGGGAGCGTTTCGGCCGGCACACCTGGGGCCAATCGCATCTGCTGGCCCGTCGCTTGATTGAGGCGGGCGTCCGCTTCGTCACGACGGTCAACGGCCAGAGCATCATCTGGGACACTCACGTGGACAACTTCGGCCGCTTGGAGAAGACGCTCGTGCCGCCCATGGAACGAGCCTTCGCGACGCTACTGGATGACCTTTCGGATCGCGGGCTACTGGACTCGACGCTGGTGATCTGGATGGGCGACTTCGGCCGCACGCCGATCATCAACGCCAACTCCGGCCGAGATCATTGGCCGCAATGTTATTCCATGATCCTGGCCGGCGGCGTCATTCGCGGCCGCCAAGTCATCGGCGAATCCGACAAGATCGGTGCCGTCCCAAAGTTCCGCCCGATCACGCCCGCAGATATTCATGCCACGGTCTTCACCGCCTTGGGCTACGACCCGCACGGCATCACCTACCACACCAACGACGGCCGCCCCTGTCTACTCTCCGAAGGGGAACCGATTCGAGAGTTACTGAGTTAGCCAGTAGGTTGGGTCTCCAGACCCGACCGGACGTCGCGCTGGCGAGCCGTCCTACTTGCGATTGCAGGAGCAACCATGTTTTCCATCCTTGACGAACCGCTGCTGAGCGATCGGGTTGCTCGCCGCGAATGGCTGCGCGTCGGTGGCTTGAGTGCGTTGGGAGTTTCGTTGCCGCATTTGCTTCGTGCAGCGGAGACACCAGCCGTGCGACTGGGTGCCGTGCCAAAGTTGGCGGGGGAACTAGGTTCGACATTCGGCAAAGCGAGGAACGTGATCTTCCTCTGGCTTCAAGGAGGTCCACCGCAACATGAGACCTTCGATCCGAAGCCCGATGCGCCGGCCGAGATTCGTGGTCCGTTCAAGCCGATCACGACGAACGTCCCTGGAATTCAATTCTGCGAACTGCTGCCGCGCACCTCATGCTACGCCGACAAGCTGGCGGTCGTTCGATCGCTGTCGACACGCGATGACAACCACGATGTCAGCGGTTACTGGCTGCTCACGGGCTATCCCTACGGACCCGGCAGTGCTCGGCAGATCAAGCCAAACGATTGGCCGTACTTCGGCTCGGTCGTGAAAATGCTCAAGCCCAGCGAGAAGCTGCCGGCTCTAACATCGGTCTGGATTCCGGACATGATGCGGCTCAACGACAACGTAACACCGGACGGTCAGAA
>CAYSHJ010001268.1:0-2210 GCA_964430385.1 uncultured Planctomycetaceae bacterium | reverse complement strand
GATCGCCGACAGCCGCGATCGGCCGTTCCTGACCGTTCTCCTGGATGCTGATGCCGCCGCCGATCGACAGCACATACTCAGCGGCGCGGCGGTCGGGTTCAGAGGGTCGCGGCTCGATCACGCCGCCGTCCCATTCGATCCGGCACCCCGGCAACGCAGCCGAGAGCTTCTTCACGCCCGCTTCGGTGACTTTCGTTTTTGGGACGACCAGATGATCGAGCGTCGGGTGGTTGGCGAGTTGCTCCAGCCCTGCATCGCTCACCTGCGTGCCGATCAGATTGACGTACCCGAGGTTCTTACAATCCTTGAAGTGCGCCAGCCCCGCGTCGGTAACATTATTGTTCAGAGCAAGGTACTGGAGGTTCCTGCAATCGTTGAACAGAGCCAACCCCGCATCGCTGACCTGGGTATTGTCCAGAACGAGGTGCGTGAGGTTCTGGCGATGTTGGAAGTGGGCCAACCCCGCGTCGCCGACCTGGGTACTGCCCAGATACAGCGCAATGAGGTTCTTGCAATCCCGGACGTGGGCCAGCCCCGCATCGCTCACCTTCTGGTTGTGAAACAACTCCAAGACCGTCAGTTCAAACGGCCCTCGCGGCAGATCGCCGACAACCTTGATATCACGGTCCTGACCGGCTTCCATGATTCTGACGGTGCCGCCGATCGACAGCACATACTCGGCGGCGCGGCGGTCGGGGTCGGTGGAGTCGGTCGACTCGGCCTGTCCGGGGGGATTTGAGATTTGAGATTTCAAATTTGAGATTTCAGATTTGGTGTGGTTGGCGCGCTGGAACACGATCGCGGCGGCAAGAGCCGCGATGCCGATCACGCCAGCGATCAGCCATCGCGCGACTGCGCCTGCTGTGCGCGGGTCTCCTGACCCCGCACTGTCGCTGGACCGTAGGTCTCCCTTGGCCTGCGTGGATTCACCGGGCAGAGGAGACCTGCGGTCGGGTGGCACGCCCTGAGGCTTTGCGAAGGGCGTGGTGGACTGTGACTCCACGCCCTTCGATGACTCAGGGCGTGCCACCCTTTCGTCGTCCTCCTGTTTAGGAATCGTGACGCAGGTGACTTTGCCGTTGAGTTGCAATTCCGATTGGCAGCGGGTCAGCAGGTCGGCGACTTCTTTGGCGGTTTGAAAACGGTCTTCCGGTTTCTTCGCGTGCAGCTTCATCACGATCGCGATGAGCCAGTCGGGGATCTCAGGCAGAATCTCTTGCAGCGGACGGGGCGTGTCTTCAACCACTCGACGCAGCACGGCGACGGTGTTCGCCGCTCGAAACGGAGGACGTCCGCAGGACATCTGGTACAGCACGCTTCCCAGACTGAACAGGTCGGCGCGATGATCCAGCGACTGACCCAACGCCTGTTCGGGAGCCATGTACATCGGCGTGCCGGAGATGACTCCCGTCCGCGTCAGGCTGGCATCGTCCGCCGCGCGGGCCAGACCGAAGTCGCTGATCTTCACCCGGATGGCTGAGGGGGTAGCCGAATTCGCAAGAATTCGGTCCGGCTCACCATCCGTCCGAACTCTTGCGAGTTCGGCTACGGCTCCTTCCAGCAGAATGTTGCCCGGCTTGATATCGCGATGAATCAGCCCCATCGCTTGCGCGGCCGCCAGGCCACTGGCGATCTGCCGGGCGATGTGCAGCACTTCGGGGGTCTCCAGTGGTCCACTGCTATCGAGCTTCTGCTTCAACGTCTGACCGTCGATGAACTCCATCACCAGATACGGCAGCGGCTGCTCCTCGACGCTGTAGACCTGCACGATGTTCTCGTGCTTGATCGCGGCGGCTGATCGAGCCTCGCGCAAGAACCGCTTGCGCGGTGGCGACGTCGAGGCCATCTGCGGATTCATCACCTTGATCGCCACCAGCCGATGCAGCTTCTCGTCAAACGCCTTGAAGACGATACCGAACGCTCCCTGGCCCAGCACGCTCAGCACTTCGTAGTGAGCCAGGACGCCGATCGAACCAGGCTTGCTCGACGGTTGCAGAAAGCTGAGATCGGGCTGCCGCTCGTTGTCCGAGTCGTCGTCGTCCGCATCGCCGGCTTGGGAGAGTCGCGTCTTGTCGACGGCAGCGGACCAGTTTTCCGGATTGGCCGGAGCGACACCACTCGGAATTTTGCCCATCTGCTCGGCCACGGGGATATCCAGGAACGAGCCGGCAGCGTCGTGCGATTTCAGCAGTGACTCGACCGCTATCAAC
>CAYSHJ010001267.1:0-4629 GCA_964430385.1 uncultured Planctomycetaceae bacterium | reverse complement strand
CATCCCTCCGGGATGCAACACATCCATTCGCTTTGAACCGGTGGTGCGCCTTCGGCGACCACCGGCTAATAGCTTTGATCCCTTCGGGATCTGTCGTTTCCCCTTGGATACGCGAACAAAAATCCTTAACGGCGTTGCCCGCTGGGGTGCAATCGCTCGACGCCACTCCAAACCGGGGGTGTCGCTCCGCTCGACCCCCGACTAATTGCTGAAAACCCTTCCGGTTGACCGCCGACATCCATGCCTCTGAAATATCCACCTACTTTTCAGACGCACGCCCTTTCGTTTGTGGCCCGATGCCTGGTCTTGTCTCCCGATAGTGCCAGCGATATCGCGCCAGCGGTTGCCGAGATGAGTCCGTTCAGCTTCGCCGAGGACACCGATCATGGCCAAGGCCAAGGCGAATCCCAGCAAATCAAAGCAGTTCCTCGACGCAGCGCGCCGGCTGCACCGTCGCGGAGTCAGTTCGACCGAGTTCTGGAACGCACTCTGTGGGATCGACGGACAATTGAGTCGTCTCTTCCCGACGCAATCCGAGCGAGTCGCATTTTCCAAGACCACCGAATGGAAGAAGTTCCATGAGTTGTGGCAGGAACTTCAAGAGCGAGACAAACAATCGAACCGTGCCTTTGGCGCCACGACGGCCAGCGCGAACGGCACCGTGATTCTGCGGCTTCCCAAGTCCGTTCACACCGCGTTGATCCGCGAAGCGGAACACGAGGGAACATCGCTCAACCAATTGTGCGTCGCCAAACTGAGCGCTCAGTTGGCCGAAGTCGTGTCCTGAATCACAGATTTCGACGACCTGTTTAGGTCTAACTCCGAGACACTTTGACGTGGGCGACACGGCGGAGTTGGCGGAGTTGCTCTGCCGCTTTGAGAGCGATGCCCGCTTTCGCGCGTTGCTGCAAAAATACGTCCGCCGGCTCAGGCCGTTGGTGTCGCCCGAACGAGAACGCGAAGCATGGAAGCAACTGCTGGCGGAGTTGAACGGAAGGAGGAACCGAGCACAGGTTCAGTTTCGCAACGCGTGACACGACGAACTGGAACTGTCGCCGTTTTGCGTTCCGAAGGTCGCCGATCAAACCAAAGATTCGCGTCTCCGTTTCGCCTTCCTCAGTCGGCTTTAGCCGACTCCCCATTTGCCACCAGCTTGAGCTGGTGGTCGAGGGGATCCGCAGTCCCCATGAGTCGGCTTTAGCCGACTTGGGGATTGGTCTTCAGACTTCAGAACACAGTGTGAATCTGCTTGCCACTGGCCATTCTGTCTGAAGACCGATCACCAAGCCGGCTGAAGCCGGCTGCTTGTCGCGGTACTCGACTGGTCCACCGGCTGAAGCCGGTGGCAAATGGGGAGTCGGCTGAAGCCGACTGATCCGCCCTTCGGCCTTCTCATTTCACTACTCAAATTCAAAGAGTCGCGTCCCCTTTTTGTCTCCCCGCGTTGAATGCTTCTCCTCGTGTGGCCTTCCCCCTGACAGGACAAGGTCGGCACGCGCAAAGTGGTGCTTTCGGAGCTCAATGGCGGGCCTGGATTTCCCGCTGTCAACGCTTCGCCCGTCCAATCACGAGAACCGGCGCATGACTCGCGGCCAAACTGGTTCGCTATTCCTTGTTTGTGCGGCTCTTTCATCCGCAACTTTCATCCGGCTTTTGCCGGCGCTTTCCCTGTCCCCATTGCATTCTCCGGCAGCGCGATGCGTGTTTGACGTGGCGTTGTAATTGAAGGAATGCTCGGACCTCGAAACCCAATTGCAAACTTTGGAGGATCACATCAATGGCCAGTCTGGAAAAACGCCTCACGCGGCTTGAGATACAATTGGCGTCGCCAAGATTCTGCGACACGGGGAAGCGGCTGCCCGACGATTTTTAGCAAGTCCTCTGGCTGGGTATCGAGCCGTCGCCGGCAACGCGGGAATTGCTGCGGAAGCTGAGCGAGCGGCCGGAACTCGATGATCCCATCGAAAAACTACTTGCAAACCCGGAACGTCCCGACCTGGATTGATGCACCGAGGCCGGCACGACGACGAACAGCCGACGGTCGATCGACCAAAGCAACATCGACATTCTGCCGCTTCCGAAAACGATTTGGTGAGCAAGAGCGAGGGGACGCCCGACCCTGAGACGGCGCGTCGACTTTGCCCCCGGTGCTCGTGGCTTTTTGTTTCTCCGCCCGCGACTGCCGACCCCTTTTTGTTCTTCATTTCCGACGACGGTTGTACTCGTAGGTGTCGTACACGTCTCGCCGAATCTTGTCGATGCGAGCGTTCTCCTCGTCTTCGGCTCGAATCCGAGCGGCCTCTTTCCAAATCCGTTCTTGAGCGGTTTCGGTGTGAGTCGGCGATGAATCGTGAGTCCAAGGTGGATCTGCTGATGAAACTCTCGCCTTCTGTTTCGGCAATAGGGCACCAGCAATAAGAAATGCAGCTACACAGGCGACGGTGCGGATAAGCGTCGAGCGAGAACCTACTGCGGGCACCTTGCGCAACACCATTTTCCAAACGGGGGGGAGAAGGAGTGCGCCAGCGATGATTAAAAAAGGTGAGGCAAACACGTCAGGAAATTTGCTCAACCCACCGAAGCCATCAAGTATGAGTAGAACTCCGCCCAGCCAAAGCCAAACTGCGCCTCGTCTAGGAGCTGAGTTGGCTTCGGCAATTCGCTCAACCGGTTGCAGCGTTGGTAAGTCCTTCAATTCCTCATCCGCCGCCGGATTCGCTGTTTTAGCGTTTCGTGGAATCGAGACCGGTGGCGCGACTTGCTTTGGCTTGATCACAGCGGCTTGCGGAAATTGCGTCACATTTGGCGCAGGAGCGATTTTCCTCGGCACTGGATCGGCTGTCGCAATCGCCGACGGTCTTTGTAGCTCTTGAACGGTCGGGATCTGGCCGTCCCTCCCGCACTCGTCGCAAGAGAATTTGCGGCCAGCGTACTCATCCTTGGCCTTGAATTCCTTCCCACATTTCGGGCACCTGAACCTAATCATTTGCTCGCCTCCCCTCGCGGATGGTTGGCAATCGGGCTGGCAAAGCTCGCCCCAATCCGCTCCACCTCTCCGTTCGCAATCCCCCTACCCCCGGCTCGCCGCGAGCGACTGCCGACGGCTTTTTGATTTTGGAAGCATCGCCTCGTTAGGTTTCCGCGCCGTCGGTGGCTGGCTCATCGGCGGGGCTTGATTTAAGTACGTCACGACGATGAGGATTAGTCTCAGCAGACGAATCGACTTTGCTGGAAGTTCGAACTCGCAGTGGCTTGTTCGCCGCCCTTGCGATTCTCTTCCGTGCCTCGTCCGCCTTATCGCCCTCCAACACCTCCCGCTTTATTACTTCGGATGTGAGCACCGACTTGATGTCATCAGCATCAATGCGGACATCTGGTGAAACGCGGCGAAGTTCGCGACGAATGACTTCAAGTATGGGATCACTCAAGATCATTGTGCCGAGGAAAAACCGGTTCAATGCCAACATTCGATCGTGGTAATCGCCTAGCACAGACTTTTGCCACCCTTCTTTGGCAATCAGATACAGCGACTCAACGTCCTTCGGACTCTTGGGCTCCAGCTTCAAAAAGTCGATTTCGACCACAAGCTCATGTTCAATCGGCTTTGCGAATATGACTTTGTAAACTCGCCATGTTCGACCATTGGTAAGAATGACCCAATCAACACCTTCTTTAGCATTGGTCGCATAATCGACTGCCTGTTTCACGTGCTGATCCTTGAGATCAAGGCCAATGGCTTTGACTTCAATAAGCATTTGAAGCACGTGGTCGACCTTGATGGCGAGATCGCAAAACGTTCCGCGAATCGCGTGCTCGGACGTAATCTCAAGGAACTTGTCGTAGCCAAAAATCTCTGCAAGCATCTCGACGACAATCGTGACCGTGTCAGACTCGCCGACGTCCCGATCTTTGGCTGATTCAAGAATTGGCTTGAACTTTTTGATTCCAGCGGAAATTCGATTCTCGATTTTTGAAGGTGTCTTGCCCATTGTGTCCTCAATCAATTCGGAAGTTCGTAACGCATCTGTTGATTCTCGTGACCAACCTCAACACGAATGCCTTCACCCCCAGCGAATCTTTCTGACCGAAATCATCGGCTTGTGCTCAGCAGGTCACAGTCAATCAAAATGGTTGAATATATTCAACAGACTCGACGGCAAGCTACTCGTAGCTTGCGGTCATGTTGGGCGACGAACTTTACAATGCTCGGATCAACGCAGGGATGACGCAGGAAAAGCTATCCCACAAGGCGGAAGTTGATCGGAGCTACATCAGCCAGCTTGAGAACAACAAATGGTCGCCCACCGTGGATATCCTTTTCAGGCTCTGCGACGCATTGGGGATCAAGGTCTCTGAGTTGATGGCTCGTGTGGAAGCGACCCGAAAGCCACGATCAAGGCCGAAGTGAATCGCCAGGTTGATCGGTGACAATTCACAGATCGACTTACGAACGAATCAGCAATCTGCCCGCATGAATCCGTCAGGACGCGTAACGGGACGCTCAACGGTGTCAGTTCCAGTTTTCAAAGTTCGTTAGCAAACAACTGGATATGTCGCCATTTCTGTCATCGAAAACAGATGATCGGCTCCAGCGGAATCTCCAACCTCGGCAGCAGTGGCTCGCGGTAG
>CAYSHJ010001266.1:0-3804 GCA_964430385.1 uncultured Planctomycetaceae bacterium | reverse complement strand
GTTCCTGCCGCTGGTGCTAGCCAGCGGTGGCAACAGCGGCTCGCAATCCGCGACGCTGGTGATCCGCGCGTTGACGATCGAATCGCTCTCGCGAAAGGATTGCATTCGACTCTTGGGCCGCGAACTGTTGATGGCCACCATGCTCGGCTTGGCGCTGATGATCGAAGCGTTCTTGCTGGCGATGTTGCTGGCACACCCCAAAAAGGCGATGGTCGTCGCGATGACGGTTTTCATGCTGGTCTGGATGGGCTCGATGGCGGGCACGCTGCTGCCGCTGGCCTTCAAGAAGCTGGGTATGGATCCGGCCATGATGTCCAACCCGCTGATCGCCGCCTTGGTCGATATCACCGGCGGCGTGATCTACTACAGCGTCGCCCAGATGATCTTGGACTGAAGTACAGAACGCATCACAGCCTCGATATCTCAGCGGCGGCGCTTGGTCGCGAACAGTTCCTTCAACGGCAGTTTGAAGCCTGGCAGGACTTCGTTACCGTCGAGGGATTGCGTGGCTTTCAGGCGGCGGCACTCGTCGGGAGCGGTGTAGACCTCAGCCGTGCGCGTTTCGGGATCAATGATCCACACCAAACGGCTGCCAGCGGCAAAATACTCGGAGACCTTGAGAGTCATTTCGCCACGAGTGTTGCTGCGGCTGAGGACTTCGACGGCGAGATCGGGAAACAGGTTCGGCACCGGCTCGGACGGGAATTCGCCGCTCGGCATCTGGTCCCAGGAAATAAACGACACGTCGGGAATGCGAACCAGTCGCGGCCCAAGCCGCAGCATCCCGGCTTCGCCCAGGACGACTCCCAGTGGGCTGCGGTCGAGATAGTTTCCGAGCAACCGAATCAGAATGCACGCCAGCAGCGACTCTTTGGCTCCCATGACTTTCTCCACCAGCACGCCGTCGACTAGTTCGTAGAGTCGATCTTCCTGAGCTTCGATCCGCACGACATCTTTTTCGGTCGCTCGGCCGGGAGCCGGCCGCAGGCGGATGCGTTTGGGACTGACGCTCCCCAAATCGTGCAACAGATCGGCAATGGTCGGTGGTTCGGCAAACGTCGCGGGCATGAAGAAATCTCACGGGTGAGGTGGATTGCGCGGCAGATTCTATCCGACATACATACCGTTGCCACACGTGAAAATGCCAGTGCAGCAATGGGCGCCAGAAACTCCGGGTCGTAATTGGCCAGGTTGGTCGATATCACCGATGACCAACCTCAGACTCGCCGGTGATTAAAGACAATCTCGAAGCGATTCAGCAACGTCGACAGCCCTTCGCCAAGCGGGTTCAACGTCGCCTGCTACTGGCCTCGATACAAGATCTCACAAATCTTGCCCAAGTCGCGACCGACGGTCGCAGTCGTGACTCCGTCGCGCAGGTGGGCGTTGTTGACGAACAGAGCGAACGCGAACGTTTTGCCGTCGGCGGTGGTGAGGTATCCGGCGAGAGCTTTGCTCGTGAGCAGCGGGTGGCCGTTCATAACGTTGTCCCAATAGAGCGTGCCGGTCTTGGCGTTGACTTTGTCTTTCGCCGGGCTGTCGTGATCGACGACTTTAGCCAGCGTGCCGTCGACCCCGAGCCGCGGCATCGCTTTGCGATACGCTTCGAAATTCGGCCGCGTGGCCATGTATCGCAGAAGTTGCACGGTCGCGCGCGGCGTCACGTAATCGGCGCGCGACCCGCCCGCTCCGCCGCCGAAGGAGATCGTGTTCACATCGACGCCGGCCTTTTCCAGAAACTGGTGCTGTCGCTTCAATCCGTCAGAGAGCGTGCGTTCGCCGTGCTTGGTCGCGACCAATAGCGGCAACGTACTGGCGTGCAAGTTGTGGCTGACTTTCAGAATCAGCCGCGCGTTTTCGGCGAATGGCGGAGAAACCAGCTTCGCGACGGCCGGCAGCTTGAGTGTCTCGTCGCGAGCTGGCAACTTGCCGCTCGATTGCTCGGTCAGCGCCGACGCATCCACGACGACACCCGCGCTCCGCAATGCTTCGATCAGCAACGTCCGGGCGAACGAGGCGGCGTCGGAAACCTCGTACACGCGAATGACCGGTTTGTGTCCGGCCGGAATTTTCCCATGCACGTTGATCCGGCCAGCCCCATAATCGCGAATCCCGGTTGCCGGCGAGCCGCCCTTCGCAATGGTCTCGACATGTGTCTCGACGCGAATCGCCGCGGTTTGCGGACGCCAAGTGACCTTCGCCGCTTGACCCTCCTCGGTCGGTTCGATCGTGAAGTCGATCACGTTGTCGTTGACCAGGATCGGCACCAGATTGCTGGGGCCACTGCCGGTTCCTTCGGACTTGTCGAACAGCCGATCATCGACGAGCACGTCGCCACGCACGCGCTTGATGCCAGCGGCGGCGACTTGCTTCGCGAGATTATTCAGTCCCGCCAGTGGGTCTTGTGGCGTGAGTTGCGTTTCCGACCCGCCGTTCGCGTAGGTGTGGTCCGAGTCCGTAAACAAAATCTCGCCCGACTCAGTCGTTCGCCCGCCGAAGCTGAGGTCGCCAGCCGCGATCAAGATCAAGTCGCCGGCGAGTTCCCCGTTGCCGTTTACCTCGCCGCGGCGCACGATCGGCGTCTCGAAGCGATAGTCGGCGCCGAGGTTTTCGAGAGCACTGGCGACCGAAAAGCATTTCGTCACTGACGCGGGAGCGAATAACTTGTCGGCGTTCAGTTCGTAGGCCACGTCACCGGATGTCACATCAACGACCAGGAAGCCCCAATGCGCGTGCTTGAAACGCGGCTGATTCATGACGTCGAGCACTGCCGCCGGCGGTGCCTTGTCCTCGGCTCGAAGCGCACTGATCCCGCAGAGGCCGATCGACGCGGCGAGGCCAAGGATCAGACAGCGGAATCTCAGATTTGAAATATCAAATTTGAGATTTGAAATTTGGGATTTGAGAATTGAACTCCGAGATTGATCATGAGTCATGGTGCAGCCTTTTCCAATTGCGTCAGCAGCCGATCCAGGAACGGTCGCTGATCAGGATGCAGAATCTGTCGCGCGAGTTCAATCGCGACGAACTCGGCGCGATCGACTTCCCACGAGGCGCACGTCGGCCGAGCGTCGTCGGCAGCCCGTCCCGCGAAGGCGTGAACTCGCTTGCGGCTCTTGGTGTAGTCGATGTGACCCGGCGGCACGAGTTCACCGACGGCGACGCCGCTCTCCTCCCAAGTTTCTCGGCGCGCGGCTTGTTCGAGTTCCTCACCTTCGTCGAGTTCGCCCTTGGGAATACTCCAGGGCTTGTCGCGGTTGTAGTTACCCGACGGATGCACCAACAGCACGACCGGCCCGTCATTGGTCAGTCGGTACAGGAGCGTCCCGGCGGCGAGTTTCATGGGAGGAGCTTTCGCAATCGGTTCGAGAGCATCACAAGCATCGCGACATCGAGTTTCTCCGCACGCACGTCGGAACGGAAGCCGAGTTCGGTCAGCGTGGCGTCGATCGTGTCGCGGTCGAGCTGGTCTCCATAGAACGAGTGCAACGCGCCGCGCAGGACTTTGCGGCGTTGCGTGAAGACATCGCGCAAGAACTCGTGGAAGAAGGCACGATCGTCGATCAAGGCTCGACGCTCCGCGGCGGGCACGATGCGGAGAATCGCCGACTCGACTTGCGGCCTCGGCCAGAAGACCTGTGGGTTGAGCTTCTTGATCAGCTTCACACAGCACTGCGACTGCAACCAAGCCGACAAGGCTCCGAAGTTGCCGCCGTGCTGTGGCTTGGCCGTCATCCGCAGGGCCAACTCAAGCTGGATTGTCACGACCATCCCGACCCACGGCAGTTCGCTGGCGACCAAGTT
>CAYSHJ010001265.1:0-15699 GCA_964430385.1 uncultured Planctomycetaceae bacterium | reverse complement strand
GCGGGGCTTCGCAGGATCGAGCGATTTGCCTTGTTAGTCCAGCGACAGATGTCCGAGGTTTCCGGCGAAGTGACTGCTGCGAAGTAGGAACTGCTGAACGGACGCATCGAGCCTCCGGTCCTCGAAGGAGATTTTTCCTGGATAGGTATGGTGAAATGAGAAGAGTAGATCTGCGGTGGTTGGCCTGCCTGACAATTGGTGCCGTGGTGCTGGGTGGTGTCGTGCATTTGTTTCATCGGTATCAGATGACGCGAATCGCGTCGGCCTTTCTGCGCGAAGCGCGACGGGCTCAAACGGAGAAGCGTACCGTCGATGCGATCCGGTATCTGCGCAACTACGTGAAGCTCGCCCCCAATGATGTTGAAGGCCTCGCTCTCTTGGGGAATGAATTGGCCGATATCGGCCGGATCGAACCTGCCTACCTGACGTTGGAGAAAGTGCTGCGGCGCGAGCCGAAACGAGCTGACACGCGGCGGACGCTCGTGGAGCTGGCGATGCGGTTGGGACGCTACCCGGAGGCCCTGGCGAATCTTGAGGAACTTCAGAAACAATCTCCCCAGGACGGTGAGCTCTGGGAGTTGAAGGGCAGGTGCCAGATCGCTCAATCGGAGTACAATCTGGCAAAAGAGACCCTGAAGTCTGCGATGACCAATGTCCCGGAGCGATTGGAATGCTATGTCCTGCTAGCCTCGCTCCTTTACAGCAAGCTCAACAGTCCCGCTCAGGCCATGACCTGTCTCGATCAGATGGTGTCGAACAATCCGCAGAATTCGCACGCTTACCTGAATCGTGGGAATTGGCGAATGCAGTTGCTGGACGCGACAAATGCGGCTGCGGAAGCCAGCGGTGGAAGTGGAGAGCGCGACCCCACAGTGCGAGCGCAGAAGCTAGCCGCACTCGTGGCCGACGCCGAGCGAGCCAGGGAACTGGCCCCGGAATCTGCCGATACGTTGGTTTTTGCCGCGCGTGTTGCCCTGACTGTCAAAAATTATGACGAGGCCCGCCAGTACATCCAGAGCGGTCTTCAGCTGCACCCGTCCGATCCGCGTTTTTACATGGCCCTCGCTGACGTGGAGGCGGCAACCTCGAATGCAACGGGGGCTCTGGATGCGTTAAGGCGCGGCTGCACCGCCGTGCCCAACGATCGCGACTTGCGCTGGAACCTGGTCAACCGGTTGATTGACTTGGAAGCCGACGCGGAAACCTCGGAATTGATCGAGCAGTTGCGGGATGCTGGACACCCGTCAGAACTCATCGGTTATCTTGAGGCGCGGATGTTGTTTCGCCGCGGTCAATGGCTGGAGGCGATCGATCGGCTGGATGCGATTCGACCCCGTCTTCTGGAGTGGCCCCAATTAGTCAAGCAAGTCGATTTCTTGCTCGCTCTCGCCTATCGTGAAACCGATGCCGTCGACCAGCAACTTGTCTGTTTCCGCCGTGCGATCGAGCTGGATCCGCGCTGGATTCCCGCCCGCATGGGTCTTGCCGAATCGTTACTTTCAGCGAACTTGGTGCGACAGGCCTCCGAGGAATACAAGCGAGTGTTTGCCCTGCCGGACGCACCGACCGCCGCCGGTATCGAGCTCGCGAGGTCCATGACTCGTCTCATTGCTCGCGAAACCAGTGCAGAACAGGACTGGAGCAAATTCGACGAGGTCTTGAACGAGGTTGAGCGGCGAAGTCCTCAGTCTCCGCAAGTTCCCATACTCCGGGCTGAAAAACTGGTGGTCCAAGGACGCTATGACGAAGCGAACCAATTGGTTGCCGCGGTGAAGGAGAAGAATCCGGGCGAAATCGATCTCTGGATCGTGCAGATCACTCTCGCGCAGCTTGGCCGAAAATGGGAAGATCTCGAGCAGCTCCTGCAGGCCGCCGAAGAACATTTTCCAGAGAACCTCGCCCTGCGCATTCTCAAAGGGCGTTACCTGGCGCAGCGTTATGGGATTGAAGCGAGCGCTCAATTGAAGAGCGTTTCCCAGCCAATCCCAACCTGGTCGAAAAAAGAAATGTTTCAGTTCAGCCGAAATTTCGCGGCTCTGTTCCTGGCAATTGGTGATTACGACGAGGCGGAACGGATGGGAATGCTTGCCACCGCGGCGCAACCTGGCGATCTCTCGTCTCGCCTGTTGCTCTTCGACGTTGCGCTGCGTGCCCAGCGGCCAAAGCTGATGGAGCAAGTTCTGCAAGAGGTGAAAGACATTACTGGTGAAGGGCCGATTTGGCACTTCGGCCAGGCAGTGCATCTCGTCCTGCTGGGAGTTGGTGTGGACAAGGATCAGAAAACCATTGACCAAGCCAGGTTTCATCTGGCCAAGGCCAAGTCTCGACGCCCCGATTGGCTCCGGATCCCGCTGTTGTCCGCGGAGATTGAGAGGCAGCAGGGGAACGTTTTCGCCACGACCGATCAACTGCTGGAGGCGATTTCACTCGGTGAGCGCAACCCCACGATTCTCAGCGAAACCGTCTCACTTCTCTTCGGCCAAAAACGATTCATTGAGGCCGACCAGGTCGTTCGCCGTATGCAAGAGCGCCAGAATCTATTCACCAGCGAAATGATCCGATCGGCGTCGGAGATTTCGTTGCGGCTGGATGACTCCGCTCGGGCACTTGACTTGGCCGAACAACTGGTTCGCCGCTCTGACAAAAACAGCGATAAAGTGTGGCTCGCTCAGGTTCTTGGGACTCTCGGAAAGTACCAGGAGGCGGAACAGCAACTGCGCCAATTGGTCGAAGCGGACGGCAGCGCATCCGAGCCCTGGGTCGCGCTCGTGCAGATCTTGACACGTGCTGGTCAGCGCGACAAAGCGGAACAAGCCGTCGCTGAAGCGGAACGGGCGATGGCTGCCGACCAAGCGCCGCTGGCCATCGCGCAGTGTTACGAACTGCTGGGCAAAGTCGATCTTGCGCGGTCGAGGTATCAGGCCGCGCTGGAACAATCGCCAAACAACATTCTTGTGCTGCGCCCTGTTGTCGAATTTCAGATGAGGAACGGCCGTAGCTCGGAGGCGGAACTCCTGCTCAGAAATTTCCTCAAGAGTTCAATCGACGCTGGTGATCGCGAGCGGCGATGGGCCACTCGGAATCTGGCACTGGCTCTCGCGATCAATGGAAGGCCTCAGCCACTGAACGAAGCTTTGGATCTGATCGAAAGGAATCTCGCAACAGGACCTGAATCCTCGGTCGATGAGCGAGTGAAAGCATTGATCTTGGCGCGGCAACCGTCTTCCGAGCAGCGTCAAGAGGCAATTCGCATCTTTGAAAGGCTGCTGGCTCATATTTCGGACGTCTCGACCGACGATCAATTCCTCCTCGCGAGACTCTATCAAGCAACTGGCGATCAGTCGAAAGCACGCGCTGAATTCCGCAAGTTACTAGCGACCCAAAGTAAGGATTCTCGGTATATCATCGCCTACTTACAGTTGCTGTTGCAAAACGGCGAGACAGCGGAGGCGGAACTTTGGCTGGAACGTCTGCAGGCGTTGGCCCCCGACGACCTGGTGACGGCGGATTTTCAGGTGCATCTGTCATTCGCGAAAGGCCGTTACCCCGAGGTGGTCACTTTTTTGAAAGAGGTGGTCAGCCGCTCCGCTCGCGAAAAGGACAACCCTGAATCGCCTCTGACTCGGCAACTCTGGGGAGCCCGGCGGTTCGAGGAATTCGCTCGAAAGCTCCGCGAGTCTAAAAAAGTCGATGAGGCGGCGCGTTTCACTGCGGATTCGGAATTGTTGTACCAGCAATACGTTCAGCAGCGTCCCACGGAAGTACTGACGCTCGCCGAATTCTTCGCCCGTGTGAACCAGGTCGAACATGCACTGGAACTGCTGTTCGAGCATTGGAGCGATTCTGCACCCGAGCGGATTGCCGCCGTCAGCGTGGCCGTGATGGAAAATCATCAGTCGACCGCGCAGCAGCTTGTCCGCCTTCAGAAACTCCTTGAGGCTGCGAACAAGGAACCCGGGCAGACCGTAGTGCTGAGTCTCGTCCTGGCGGACCTGATGAGCTGGCGGGGTGAATACGACGGCGCCATAAAACTCTACCACGAGGTGCTGCGGCGGGACCGCCAAAACATCGCAGCGATGAATAACCTGGCGGCACTGTTGGTGATGTCCGGTCGGGATCTCATGGAGGCATTCCGACTGATAAAACAAGCGATCGACAATGGAGGCCCGAGAGACGTCCTGCTCGACACACGTGGTATGGCCCACCTCGCGACTGCCGCTCCTGCCAAGGCCTTGGCCGACTTTGAAGAGAGTCTTCGAGTCAGTGGCTCCTCCGAACGACACTTTCACGTCGCTCTCGCATACGCACAGCTCAAGCAAACCGAGGCCGCGAAGCGATCGCTCCGTCGAGCTCTGGAACTCGGTCTGGCAGACCAGATGCTTCATCCGCTGGAGCGTCCCTGGCTCGCAGACCTTCGGACGGCGCTGGGAAAGTGATCCCTCCGTTCCAAGCACCGCTCAGTTGACCCCCAGCACGTCGCCATGCGTCTTGAAACCTTCGGATGAGCGCAAAATTCTGTAAAGTGGAGCGGTGTCGGTGGACTGTGAGGCTTTCACTGCTTAGCATCCACAATTAGTTGGAAAAGTCGGTTTGTCAAATTCACATTGGCATCCTTCTGATCTGATAACTCTCAAGCGGATCGTACTGTGCTGACCACGCTCACTCATCACCGCCAAAGCTTGATCGCCTCCCGTGGCACTGCGTGGGTGGTGTTGGCATTGGTTGTGTGCCTCGCCTCGACGACAACGCAAGCCAACGCTGCGCTGATGATTTACGATTATTCGGAATCGGCGGTCAAACTCGCGATGCCAGCAGACCAGTTATTGGGTTGGATCGATGTCGGAGGCGACCAGACGGCTGCTGGTGGGTGTGGTTCCTCGGCACCGAATGATCAGTTCCTCCCAGAACGACCGGCAGGGCCGTCCCCAGCGGGCGCGTTCCAGTGGATGGATCTGGCGAAGGGCGGATGCTCAACTGGTGGTGGTATGGGTGGCACATCCACATTCAGTGGTGGTGGTGTTTCTGCTGCTTTTGCGAATCTGTGTGGCAGTGTGAGCGACTTACCAGTCTTGTTGTCGGTAAGTTGGCTTTATACGGGGCAGTTTCTATTTATTCCTCCTGCCCCGAGTTCTGAGTTATTGCGCCCACCTCAAACCTTCATGTATTCCGCGTGAGAGACGTTTGAGTGATCGCGGTGGCTCTGCTGAGGCAGTGTGCTTCGCGGAAATGAGTCGCTGCGTGATTGGGAAAGCTTTAGTCCATCAATTGAGGAATATCGTTCCATGAGAATCCATTTCAAAAAACTAGTTTTGGCCTGTGCAGCAACTGCCTTGTTGCTCAGCAACGTTGGACAGGCACGGGCAGCTTTTTCGTTTACGATCAGCAGCATCACGTTCACCCCTCAAAGTGGTATCGGGACTGACGGAAGTGAGGGACTTGGTGCGACCTTGCTTGGCATTTCAGCCACTGCTGAGACCACGCCCTTTACTGTTCCTGTTCCCGGTGTGGGGGTGGCTAACCAGGGATTCTTCACGGCCGGCACGTTTGGATTTGCATCTGGTGAGACTTCAATCGCTGCGCTGGAGACGAATCTCGTCGGTTTCGATGTGAACATAACGTTTTCAAGCCCTTCACTTGGACCCGTTACAGTTGTTCACACTTCGGCGGTTGCCGTTACTGGCATTGTGAGTGACCTCGCCGCAGATTACACGTTGACATTTGCTACGCCGTTATCAGGGCTGCCTTTCGGCTTTGGTGGTCTATTCACGATTACCCTCGATCCACTTGTGTTGTCGAAACCGTTTGCCAATTCACAGCAACTCAACGGAGAGATCACGGTGGACGTAGCGCCGGTGCCTGAGCCGACGTCAATCGCCCTCTTGGGTCTCGGCGGAATCGGTTTGGTGGTCGCCGGCTACCGACGTCGCCGTGCGCAACGTCTGGACGCCGTCTAATTCAGTCCTGTCGAAAACTGAGATTCAGTGAAGCCGCTCGACAACGAGCGGCTTTTTTTTCAACGACTCGGCAACTTGTCAGTCGGGCTCAGCGATAGGGGTAGGGACGCCCGATTGAGTTCGGTCGCCCCTCCCTCCGAACCGGACGGGCGGATTTCCCGCATCCGGCTCTCCGGTTGATGGTGTTACCTCGGTGAGGATTGGACAACTCGGGCGTGGGCGGTGACCAGGCTGTACAGCCCATGCTCGGCGAAGAATTTGTTGGGCCAACGGGGATGATCGGCGCCGCGACCGCTACGCCCGCAAAACCGCCCGTCGCGCCGAACGCCGCCACGCGACGGCCGACACGTCATAGCTCAATAGCGCATGGCGCTGATGGGCGCTCACGTCAATTCTCCAGTCGTGAAATCCGGAGTTTTGTCGTAACTCCCTACCTCCGAAGCTAAAACCTGTTGTTCAGACGAGTGCCAACCTCGGTTGCCTGCGATCAGGAATGGTCTGGATTGATCGAGACAAAGGTTGTCGGCCGTCAGGAACATTTCGGAGTGCAAAACGGATAAGTTGAGGTGAATCGTAAAGGCTCCGCGAAGGCAAGCCTGTCAGTTGCCATCATTCAGATTGAATCCGGGGAGGCGACGACCTGGGTTTTTGCCACCACTTATGCTGATTGCCTGCTGCTAACCCGACCATTGCCCGCCTCCGGCTCGGTCAAGCTGATCAATGACGCGGTCGGCGGCGCTCCGAACCGCAGACGCATGGCAACCGACCGCGCTGTGGTGAGTCCAATGCATCCGAATGACGGGCAAGAGTGCCCATCCTACGGACCAGCTTGGATGCTGCCGATGGGTGCTACGAGACCCGCAATAATCGTTTGAGGCACGGAACTAAAAGAAGCGTCAACACGAGATAGCCGGCCATCCACGGCGGCAGGCCGATGACCTCCGTTTTCAGGTTCAGTCCTAGCGGACGATAGCGTTCCAGTACGACTTCGGTCTTTGTCCGTCGCTGGTTTTCGTGGAGCTGTTGCGGCGGCAGGTACGTTTTCCGCCCGATGGCGACGTGATGCTCGGCCGAATCGCTTTGATGGCGGATCGTGAGGAGGATGTCGTTCGCAGCAGCCGTTGGGCGAATCGTCCAGGCGGCGAGGCCACTCGGCGGTGTTTGACCATCTGGGCGAATCAACTGGATGGCAGGCGACTCCAATTCGAAGCCGCGCGCCGGGACGAGATGCGCGAGTTCGTCGATCGACGAGCTTGGGTAGTAGGCTCGCACGATCAAGTCTTGGTCCACGCGCGGCGGCAAGTAATCCAGTCGTTCGATGGCCCACAGGGCAATGGCAGCCAGTGGCACCAAGACGGCGAGCAGCACTTGGAAATCGGCGCGGAGTTGTCGGCTTTTGACTAGTGCCACGGTGCCTCGCAATTGCCGCAGTCGCGATTTGTCTGGCGACTGCCGAACCTCGCGCCGCAGTCGTTTCAATTGCCGTAGATCTTGAGCACAGCGTTGCAGCAGGTCTTGGTTCGTCAGCCACCGCCGAGCGAACGTCAGCAGCAGCGCGGTGCCGAGGGCAAAGAGAAACAGACTCACGTCGCGCGGTACCCACAGCAGCCAACCGAGCGGAATGTCGAGAGTCCGCACGATCCAATTGCAGAGTTGCGTCATCGCGTCCATGTCACCGTGCCCTGATTCGCGTCGAGTTCAATCGTCGCTCCGTCCGGAATGCGTTGCGTCGCCGCTTCCAAAACCACTGCCGGAATGCCGAAGTCCCGCGCGACGATCGCACCGTGCGAGAGCACTCCGCCACGTTCGACGATTAAACCTTTGGCATTCACGAACAACGGCGTCCAACCCGGATCGGTGCTCGGGCAGACCAAAATGTCATCGCGGCCGAGGTCGGCGACGTCACGCGGATCGAAGACGACGCGTGCCGTTCCGCGAGCGACTCCCGACGCTATTGGCCGACACTCCATCTGTTTGTGGCCGGCCTGCGCGGTTGACGGCCGAGGCCGGCCGAAATCGTCCATCCGCCGCGAGTCGATGACATCCGGCAGCGACAACTTCTGAGCCGACTTCCACCGCAATTGGCGTGGCGCGATCCGCGACGCCCAGGCTGCTTGATCGGTCTCGTATTGAAGCAACTCATCGGCTTCGAGGAAGAACAGATCGCGGCCCAAATCCCAGCGGCGGCCCAATTCGACCAGCACTTCTCGAAGCATTTCATAACCGCGCATCAACTGGAACTTGCCGAACTCGCGATACGGCAATAATGCTTGAGCTTGCCGCAGTTCGTATTCGACAGGCTCTCGCAGCGACGAGCCTCCCGCCTGAGCTAGCCTCCCCGGCAGTGCCGCTTCTGCCCGCAGCCGTGCTGCGACCTGAGCGGCATGACGCTCGTGAGGTGACGACTGCGATGCTCCTCGGAACCGATCGACCATGCGTTGGACGTAGAAGTGATCTTCACGCCAGCGCGGTTGTGACAGCTCCATCTCGTTGACCGCGCGGTGCCCAAAACGCTGCAAGAAGTCGTCGAGCGACTGACGGCCCTGGGCGACTTCGAACAGTGCGACGCTTTGTTCGACGGTGACGTCATTTTCCAGACCGGTCGTCAGTTCGCCGGCCAGTTGTTCGCCGGCTTCCCGTCCGCAGAGTTGCACGAGCAGATGCCGCAACCGCTCGTGAGCCAGCCCTCCGAAGAAGCCGGGAAGCAGCGATTCAGCCGCGAAGTCGCCGAGCACCAGATCGCGTCGCCGCCGAAGTTCTTCGAGCAAGTCCGTTGTCGACAGATCCGACAGCCTCATTCGTCTTGCCGCCACTAAGAATTCTTCGAGCTTCGGCACCGCGAAGTTGTCGAATCGTTCGCACGCCATCCGGCCCATCGCTCGCATTTGCCGAGCGCCGCGCACCATGTTGAACAACATCCCCGGCAAGCGGAAGAAGAACAGTGAGTCGGCGAGGTCGAGATTGAATCGTGTCGGCGGGCGTTCGAGCGCCGTGCGGTCGCGCAGGATTTCGTCCATGTCGTATTCGAACGGCAGCCGGCCAAAGTGAAACTCGGCGGCGCGCCGCGGATCGACATAAACGCGGCCCGCGATCAATTCCAGAAATCCCGCCCCCAACTGGCGCTCTTGAGGCCGATGACCGAGCAGTCGGTACATCTGCCCGTAACCTCCCGCTGCGCTCATGAACCAGCGGATCAGATCCCAGGTTAGCGGTGTCGGTGCGGGAAGTGTCTCGGACAGATTGTGAACCACCCACACGATCGGAATCACCTCGGTGACTTGTCGCGTCTCTGTGGTGTTCGGAGCGTCTTCCGTTTGACATGTCGGGCGTTCGGAGACACCACAGAGACGCGACAAGGCACAGAGGAAAGACGAAGCGACGGACGGAGGTCTTGTTTTGGAGGTCAGGGCACGCAATCGCGATATCTCCTCCAGCCGTCCGCGTTCGATGTCCTCGATGACTTCCAGCCCGCGAATCTTTCGCGTTTGCAGCAGTGCGACACGTTCATCGGCGATGCCCCATTCGATATCGGAGGGCGTTTGAAAGTGAGCTTCGACCCGCTTGCCCAGCTCGGCAACTTGCCGAACTTGTGCCTCGGTCAATGCCGGTTCAGTTCCAGGGCGCAAACCTGGTTCAACACGCTTCGTTGCGAGCGTTGTCGCATCCAGGACGTAAATGTCCGGAGTCACGGCGCCGGAGACAACCGCTTCGCCAAGTCCCCAGGATGCTTCGAGGATCATCTCGCCCGACGCGGGATCGTTCGGGTTTGCGGTGAAGAGGACTCCTGATCGTTCTGACGGAAACATCGCCTGCACCGTCACCGCCGTGCCAACGACGCCACGCACATCATTGTGTTGGCGATACGCCCGTGCTCGCTCACTGTGCCACGACGCAAACACCGCGTTGATTCCCTGACACAGCGCCTCCCAAGGTTCGACCGACACATCGCTGCCGCAATTCAAAATCGTGTCCATCATCCCCGGCATTGACACCGCCGCGCCGGATCGCACGGCAACCAGCAGCGGCGTTGGCCCGCGACCGAACGTGCGACCGGTGACTCGCTCCAGCCAACTCAGCGCCGCACGCACTTGATCTTCGAGACCGGACGGCCATTGCCCGTCGTGCTGCTCGACCCAAGCGCAGCAGGCCGCCGAGATCGTGAATCCCGGCGGCACGGGCAGACCGGCACGACTCATCGCGGCCAAGCTCGCGCCTTTGCCTCCCAGCACGTCGACGCGCGCGGGATCGCCGGCGGATTCCCCCAAGCCAAACGTGAAGACGAGCGTTTCGTGAGCTGAGTCAGTATTAGAGCACACGTTCGCGCTCCGGTCCCCTCTCCCGCCCGCTTCGGGGGAGAGGGTTAGGGTGAGGGGGGCTTCCGAATTGATGGGCGGTCGACGATGAGATGGCGTATTGGCAAGAGGTTTTGCTGCGAATGGAAGCGTTGACACCGCTCGCCCCCTCACCCTCGCCCTCTCCCCCGCAGCGGGGGAGAGGGGACCGGAACAAATAAAGTGCGCTGTCGTAAAAGTGCGCTGTCGTAATAGTCACGGCGCGTCCGCCCCCAAGCAGACGACCGCTCCTTGCTCTGTCGCGAAGTAAACTCGTCCTTGATGCGAAACTCGCGGCGTGATCGGTGTCCCCACCGCATCGGGAATCACCCAGCGATCGGTCTCGTCGGTCGCGGCTTGCCAACGGACAAACTTTCCATCAACAACGTTTTGGACGGCAAGCTTGACGTGCCCGATACGAGTCGGCGAGCCGGCGGGCGTTAGCCCCCGGACCTCCGTAGACTCCATGAAAGGTCCGGGAGCTAACGCCGCCCGGCTCGCCTGGAATCCGCTTTGGGCGGGCGTCTCAAATTTCACATCGTAGGGCAACAACACGTTTTGCCCCTCCAGAAAAGGCCCGCCGCGCGGTCGCCCGTTGAGGCTCTCGTTCCAAAGCAGCGTGCCGGTCGGTGCGTCTCTTGCGGACAGGCTCGACTCCGTGGCCGCGAAGATTATTTGATTCCGCACGGCCGGCGAACCGAGACCGCGCTGGCTTTGTGTCGTCTCTTCCCACTGCATCGCGCCGCTGGCGAGATCCCAACATCCCAGCGTGGAGGCACTCGTCCAAGCGAAGACATTGTGCGAATCCAAAGTCAATCCGATCGGAGAATCGCGTAGCCGATGGCTCCACAGGATGTGGCCATCTGACGCGGACAAGCAATGTAGGATCGTCGGCGGCAAAGCGTCCGACTCGATCACGCACAGCCGCTCTCCGCAGCCAACCGGCGGGAGGACTAACGGTCGATCGAATCGACAAACCCAGACCTGCCGCGCCGTGTCGCGAGTCGTAACATTCGCATCCAGTTTGACAAACTCAGACGCACCGCCACGCGAGCCGGCCGCATAGATGGCGTCTGCCAGCGGCATCAACGGTGCTGTGACGAGAAACGGAGTTGAATCCTCGGCGGGAAACCGCCACGCGATCGTCAACATTTCGGGAACAGGAACATCATCCGCGCAACCGCCGCGGTCGCCGTGAGTCCACACGGGAGGCTCGGACTTTCCCGGCCGTCCCAGGCAGCGCAGTCCTTGCTGTGCCGTGCCGACGTACACATGCCCGTGAGCGAGCACAGGGGAACTCGTGAATGGCTCACCGACTCCGAGTGATAACTCCCACACCGACTTGAGCGTGACTGCCTCCAGGCAAACCAGCCGTCCCGAAGCCGTGGTGCAATAAACGTGCTGGCGACCCAGCGCGGGCGAGCAGACCAGCGGTTCGTGAAGATTGAACTTGTTCAGCAAGCGGCCGTCGAGCGAGACGCGATACAGGTGCCCGTCGCGCGAACCGAAATAGAGCGACTCATCGCCGCATGCGATCGCTCCCAAAATCGCATCTGCCGCCGCAAACTTCCAAGCCACATGGCGGCTGGCCAGTTCAATGCACCACATTTCGCCCGCCGGTTGCAGACGTCGCCGCGCATCCGCCAGTTCTTGTTCCGAGGCACCATCGTCCGTGAGCAGTTGCAGTTTCATCTCCAACAAGTCCGTCGCGGATTGCACGTAGTTTCCATTCCCTGTGGCGACGTACAGTTTGCCCTGCGAGATCTTTGGCGGAGCGAAGACCGGATAGGGCGTCTCGACTCGCCATCGCAGTTGACCAGTCGCCGCGTCCACTGCGCAGATCGCGTGGCCTCCCTCGCCCAAACCGAAATACACGATGCCGTCGCTGACCACCGGCGAGGACTCGCAATCGGGAAACTCGTGGCCCTCCAAGTGCCACACCACGCGCGGCATGCCATTGGCTTCCGGTTCCAAAGCGAGACAATAGAAGCCGTCATCGCCCGCTCCGACAAACACGCGGCCGTCGGCAATCGCGACCGTCGATTCGACGTGGCTCTGCGTGCGGAACTCCCATTTCCGACGGCCATGGTGATCGAGACAGGTCACGCGCGCATCTTGCACCTGATGCAGTCCCTCGCCGCAAACGACATAGCCGTCCGACACGATCGGCGACGAAAACGTGGCGCGATAGTCGGCCGGAGCATAACGCCAGATTTCTTGGCCCGTGTGCGCAGACACGCAAACAATCGCGCCTCGACCTTCCGGGGAAAACGGTCCGATGTCCGTCGCGGTCGCGAAGAACACTCGGTCTCCCGAAACGACCGGCGACGATAGTACCGTCCGGTCGCGATCGTTGGTCCAGACGGCAGTAGCGGCTGTCGGATCCACGTCGCCCGGCAAACTCAAACTGACATCGACGAGATTCACTGACTTCGGTTGCTGCCACGATCTCGCCGCCAGGCCGTAGTGCCAACCAGCGATGATGCCGGCAACACATCCCAAGAAGAGTTTCTGTCGCCAACAGAAACGGACCAGCTTCAGAAAACCCGCCGGCCGGAACGCGGCCACGATCAAACTGCCCAGCCCCAGCAAGATCGCCGGCAACAGCGCGAGCAACGTTTGCAACGGTCCGACCAGAACGGGGAAGACACCCAAGGTCGGCAGGTCGCGAAGGAAATCGATCATGACGGTCAGTCAGACAATCGTGCGTGCGAGAGGATGTGTCGCGTTCTGGCAAGAATGCCAGACACCTGACAGGAAAACAAGTGGGCGTTTCTGGTGGTCCGCGCGAAGATTTCTTAATTCGGCTTCATTGCCCCCAACCAAAATGTCGATAATGCATCGATTCCGGGAGATGTGTCGCTGTCCGGCGACGGTCTGCTGACGTTTCGCGCGGGACAGATACGCGCTAAGATCACCGTCGAGATACAGCCGGCCAGGCAAGCCGAAGATGATGAATTCCTCATCGTCCAATTTTCCAACCCAATGGGTGTGTGAGGTTGGTTCATGGATATTGTCTATCTCTTCCGCCACAGCAAATTCGACGACGTTGAGATTCGGCATTCGCTGCGGAGCGTGGCGAAGAATTTGACCTGGGTCCGGAAGGTGTGGGTCTTCGGGGATCGGCCGGAGTTCTTGAGCGACGACAAAAGCATGATCGAGCATGTGCCGTGGAAGGCGGTCGCTTGGCTCATTCATGCGCAGGCACCGGTACGGGGTTTCTTTCTGCAGTGCTTTCTCGTCGCGCAGCATCCGGAGGTGGACGCGGAATTTCTGCTGTTCTGCGATGACTACATTCTCCTCGATCAAGTGACCGCGGAGGTGGCACGGCGGGACCGGTTCTTGGAAGACTTGTCCGAGGTGACCAAGCGCGGGGGTGGGGCGTGGAAGCAAGCACTCTGGCGGACGTATGACTGGCTTAAGCGGTTGGGCTATGGCGGGTTGAACTTCGAGACGCACACGCCGATGTTCCTGACCAAGAAGCGTGTGTTCGAGGCGTATCGGGACTTGCACGACTTTGTCACGGAAAATCGCTTCTTCGGAATGCTCGGCCCGACCGGTATTCTCAACCATGCGAATAAGCAAGAGCGGTTCCCGCTGACCAAGTTGCGCGTGGAAAATCTGAGCTGCGGCTTTCACTTCAAGCCGGCGGTTTATGACAACATCATCGAGAAGACCCAAGGCAAACTGTTTATGAACTTTGACGACGAGGCCCTCAGCGACGACCTGCGGCGCTTTCTCACTGAACGTTTTCCGGAACCGTGCGTGTACGAGCTCGGAGGTCGAGCCATCGAGTCGGGACTCATTTCTCGACCGGCCGAAGCGGGCAACGCCTAGGTTGTGCGAGGAACTGCCGCGCTGCAGAAGGCTCCCCACCCCCGCGACCCCTTTTCCATGTCGAAGAGATATAGTTTCTGGGAATTCGAGACCGATAGATGTGATGAAAGTGAGGTGTATTGTCATGCGAAGCGCCTTACCAGCGACCGCAATGGGCGATACTTATGTGCTGGCAAAGCTTCTGCCAATGTTAAGAAACCAGTCTACATAGAGAAGGCTGTCTGCAAAGCCTGCGATGGATCCTTAATTTGCGATGATTATGAGGAGTCTGTGCTCGGCATTTGTTGGGATGTCAAGTAGATTGATGGAGATATAGAGATAATGAGCAAACAGCGCAAGTATCCGCTTTTGGTGTTGGGGCATCCTCGATCGGGAACGGGATTCCTAGCCCAGGCTTTAACGGCCCTGGGTTGCGATGTCGGTCACGAGGCGATGGGAACGGTGGGAACCTCATCGTGGATGTTTGCGGCACGAGCGGATGCCATGCCGTATACACAGGACGGGACGACATCACTCGATGTGGATTTTGAGCGGGTGATTCATGTCGTTCGGAGGCCGGAAAAGGTGATTGCCTCGATGGCGTTCACCTGTTTGCCGGATTTGCGAACGACGAACTTCATGTCTCGTTACATTCGGTTGGACACGTCCGTTGGCGTGGTCGAGCAAGCCGTTCAGACGTGGATGGGCTGGAACAAGTTGATCTCGGCGCGACGGCCGGACGTACGCATCAAAGTCGAAGAGGCGATGGAGGTTTTGCCGGATCTCTTGGTGCGGTGGGGCTTATTGAAAGAGCCGCCCAAACTGGACTCCGTGAAGCCGCCTCCTTCCGATTACAACACACGGCGGCATCGCTCGTTGACTTGGCGGGAGATCGCACAGCAGATCCCTGCCGGTTTGTTTCGCGACGCTGTGGAGTACTCGCGCGAACTGGGATACGAACCGGATTTGACGGGCATCGACGGGGCAGTGATTGGTTCCCAAGCCAAGACCGTCGCGGGACAGCGTAAGACTTTGGACGATGCTCGGCGAGCGGCTCGCGGGAAGTGCATTGTCTTGGTGCCTACGTACAGCCACATTGAATTTCAGACCGACCGTTTGCTGAAAGATTTGGAGAGCTTGGGCTACGCGGTGCGACGCCTTTTCGGCAATGCAGCGATCGATCAGGCACGCAACCAGCTCGCCAGCGACGCGATCGCCAAAGGCTTTGAAGAACTGATGTGGATCGACGCCGACATGGGCTTTCCGGTCGACGCGATTGACCGGCTCCGTTCCCATGCGCTGCCGATGGTGACTGTCATTGCCACCAAGAAAGGACAACGGGCACTGGCCTGCGAACTCCTGCCTGGAACTGAGAAACTCACTTTCGGTCAAGGCGGCGGCCTGACTGAGGTGAAATATGCGGGAACCGGCTTTCTGTTGACCCGGCGGCAGGTTTATTTGGACATGATCCAAAAGCTGGAACTGCCGTTGTGTAATCAGGGTCGCGGGACTCCGTGGTATCCGTTCTTCCAGCCGCTCATCGTTCCGACCGACCGAGGGCACTGGTATCTCGGCGAAGATTATGCGTTTTGTGAGCG
>CAYSHJ010001264.1:0-2084 GCA_964430385.1 uncultured Planctomycetaceae bacterium | reverse complement strand
TTTCCGGTCCCGGATTGCTGCGACAGCGCGTGAAACGCACTAATCATGCCCAGCACCGTCCCGAACAAACCCAACAGCGGTGCCAGCATGGCCAAGCCGCTGATCGCTCGAATGTGCTTCTTCAGGTGAAACAATTCCGACTCGGCCAAATCGCTGACCGTCACACGAATTTCGAACGCCGGTCGCCCCCCATTCTCGACGACGATCGCGAACAGGCGGGCAATGGGGCTATCGTTCTCGCGGCAGACTTGCGTGAGTTCCTGAATCTTGGCGCGATCGAGTTCCCCTTCGCGCAGGTTCTGGAGAAAGCGCGTCACGAACGCACGGGGCACGACGCGGCGAGATTGAAGTGCCGTGAGCCGCTCGATTACGAACATGAAGGTCAAGATGGAACACGCGACGAGTGCCCACATGGGCGCGCCGCTGAAACCGAGAAACAGTTCGCGCAGTTGGCTCCACCCCAGCGTCAAACGACCCTGACTGCCGCTGGCCGGTCGAGCGGTACCCGTTGGCGAGGCTTGTTTTTCCGATTCACTCGGTTTGGACGAGCTCGGGCTGGAAACCGAATCGACCCCTTCGTCCGAAACTTGCGACAGCGCGCCGAGCAGCACCGCCGTCGGTCCCGTAGCCGCCGTCAGAGACGAGGCCACTCCGAAGATGCTCGCGGTGAGCAGGACGCCTACGAACAACCGTGTTTTCATCGAATTCCTCTGCTGAAGGCTCGGCCGCTTCTGTGAGTGCCGCGGTACTATAGGCGAACCCAGCCGGCCGTTTGAAGCAATCTTCCGAAACGTCAACGAAGTGATTACGGAGCGTGTTCAGTTCGCGATCCGAACTCCGGAATCGAGGAGAGGCTTGGGGGGGCTCGATCGAAGTGTGATTGGGAGACTCGCCAGCGGCACGTGGAACCGGCGCGGCGGCGCCGATCCAAGAGCGTCAGGATCGACGGCAACGGAATCAGCGCGACGAACACACAACTGGCGACGCCGATCGTCAACACCAAACCAAACGTGTACAGCCCGCGATGCGCGGCCAGCAACATGCTGCCGAAGCCGACCATCGTGGTGGTCGAGGTCAGCACCAGCGAATTGACGATGCTCGGCGAAATGCGATAGCGGCGTTGCGTTTGCAATCGGTAGTCGTGGACCACATGCACGCCGCCATCCATGCCCAAGCCCAAGAGCAACGGCAGCACGATCAGGTTCGCCGGATTCAGGTCGACGTGCATCAGCCGGATCAGCCCGAACATGATCGCAGCTCCGCCCAGCGAAGGGAGCAATGCCAACAGGCTGTGATAGACCGCTGTCGCGTCCACCAGCCACGCGATCGTCGCGGCCATCGCCAGATACAGCCATCCCAGTAGTTCCCAATTGACGTCGATTTGCCAAATGCGACACACGATCCACAGCACGGCGACGATCAACGTTGGCGGAGTCAGAACGCGGACCGCTTGCTGACGGCCTAACAGGTCGATCAGCAGCGTCAGACAAATCGCGAACAGCGCGTAGGACGCGGCCTCTTGATAACTTTGCTTGATCTGCCGCGAGGCTTCGAAGTTTTGCAGCGGCGTGCCGGTGACCTCCGGATCGATGGAGCGGACGTCTTCGACAAACTGCCGCAGCGGTTCGATGTCCCAAATTTGGTTCTTCGGAAAGACCTGAATCAACCACTTGTTCTGCGGGCTGACAAACCGCGAGACCAACTCGGTCGGAAAGTCGGCGAGCGTGATCGGCTCGGCATCCGAAGCGTCGGCCAGTCCCTGCAATTGAGCGTGCAGGGCGTAATTCATCCGCGCTTGGAATTGATTTAAGAACTTCAATTGCTGTTCGAGCGGCAGCGCCGAGAAGTGGTCCAGAAAGCTGTTCAGTGTGATGGTGGCCTGTTTCGCCCAGGTCTCGGTCGATTGCGACAACGCCTGAATCAGGCGTTCAAACAGTTGGCCGGTTTTTTCCGGATCGACCATCCGCGGCTCGAAGCGCACCGGCGCGAGCCGCGAGACCTCCGAATGCACCGCCTGAATGAGCAACTTCGTTTGCTCCGAAGGAGTCGCCGGCAGGTGCGAGGCGAGATCTTCCACCTTACGC
>CAYSHJ010001263.1:0-12380 GCA_964430385.1 uncultured Planctomycetaceae bacterium | reverse complement strand
AGCGAGTCGGCGGCCAACAATGGTTGCATCATCCGAATGGACTTTGTCCCTGGACAGTCGTCTGTCCGCGGTGGTCTGCGAGAAATCGCCAACGGACAACACCCGTCAGCCCGCCTGCCGAGCCACGTGTTTCGCAACGCTATTCGCGTCCGAACTCCCAGCAAGCCAACCCTCAACGCCACAGGCCGAGGGCAAGGAGCGGGAACTATGACAAAACGAAATTGGGGATTCAAGCGACCAGAATCCCGCCCTACTTTCGCAACGTTGCGATTCCCTCACGCAGCGCCGATTGGTACAGGCTGACGTCGGCTCCGTAGGCGATCAGACGAAAGCCTTTCTCGAGTTGCGTTTGGCCGTCGGCGATGCTGGTGGCCAGGACGGCCGGAGTCTTGCCGAAATCGCGACACGCTTTCAGCACGCGATCCGTCGCGGCCAAGATGTCCGGATGCTGGAACTGACCCGGCAGGCCCAGCGAGTTGGCCAGGTCATACAGTCCGATCCACAACACGTCGATTTCAGAGACAGACGCAATCTTTTCAACGCACTCCAACCCGCGAGTCGTTTCAATCTGCGCGATCAACAGCGATTCCTCGTTTGCCGACCGAACGGTTCCCGGAATGTCGACGCCGGTGTAGTCGTCATGCGCCACGCCAAACGCGGCTCCGCGACGTCCCATCGGCGGATACTTGGCCGAGCTGACAATCGTGCGCGCCTGCTCTTCCGACTCGACCATTGGGACCATCACGCCCAACGCTCCCATGTCAAGCGCTCGTGCGATGAAGTGGTACTCGGTCGCCGGCACGCGCACGATCGGCACCATGTCGGTGCAGCGAGTCGTCGCGACCAGCATGCGAATCGTTTCCACCGACCAACCGGTGTGCTCCATGTCGTACACTGCGAACTCGGCCCCGGCCACAGCGGCGGCGCGAGCCACGCCCGTCGTGTTGAACTCGAACATCATCGTGCCGATGATCGTTTCACCCTGCCGCAAACGCCGCTTCACCGTGTTGGGTCGCATCAATCACTCCTTGCGAGGTTTGAAACTCAAATTCGAGCGGGCAAGATAGCCGCGGCACGACCACAAATGAATTGCTTCTCGTTCCGGGTGCATCACAGTAATTCCGAAATCCGTAGCCCTGGCTCTTGTGGCCTGAGTGATTCCGCGTCTGAAATGAGCCACTCAGGCCACGAGGGCCTGGGCTACAGGCGTCATTTGAGTCAAAATTCGAGTGCAATCGGAGTTCGTATTCCAGCCCCATGCTGACTCTTCAAGGAATTCGCGTGATGCAGCGCATCGTCTTGGCCAGCATTCTGAGTTTTAGTTTCACGGCGAATGCCTTCGGGCAAGTTGCCGCTTCGCCACCGAATGCGGGATTGTCGAGCACGCCACGACCGCGCGTCGAGTTCACGCGCATGGTGGCTCATTGGGCCGAGTACGCCGATCCCGGCTATTTGCCGTTCATCGAGGCGGCTCAGCCGGACATCGCACAAGTCGGATTCTATGGAGCTCACTTTTGGAGCCTCGCGCACACGTCGCATGGCAAAGGGTATCCGGCCCACTTTCCGCTGGTCGGACTGGCGGAGAATCGCGAGTGGCTTGCGAACCTCAAACAGGAACTGCATGCGCGAGGCGTGAAGGTCGTCGGGCACATGAATGTCAAGTTTTTGGTGGGAGATCCCGACAGCCCAAAGACCGACAAGGAACCGGGCGGCCCGCGCGGATTCTTCAAGTTTTATCGCGACCTGTGGAATGAAGAGTGGCTCGGCAAGAAGCCTGTGGACGATCCGCTTGAATTGCTGGAGAAAGACGCCGACGGCAAGCCGATCACAAACAACGCCTACAGCATTGGCGGCATGAAAGAGTATTGGGGCTGTTTGAACAATCCGCATTGGCGAGCCGTCTTGAAGGCCTGGACGAAGCACGGCATCGAGCTCGGCTGCGACGGCTTCGTCATCAACTACTTTTATCGGCACGACTGTTTGTGTCCGCATTGCGTCTCGGCGTTCAAAACGCATCTCAAGGACCGGTTCACCGCCGAAGAACTAGATCTCAAATTTCAAATCTCAGATTTGAAATCGCACCGCTTCAGTGAGATCGCCAGTTGGCACCAGCCGGACGAATCGACGCCGCTGCGGCGCGAGATGTTGCGGTTCTCGCAGATCGCCAACAAGCTGGCATTCGACGACGTGTTCGTGAAGTACGGCCGGTCAATCAAGCCCGACTTGATCGTGTCGCAGTGGAATCACTTGGGCAACTTCAACCAACTCAACGGCGACGAGCGTTGCATGCTGCCAGGCGACTTATGGGGCCGCGATGAGGATTACCTCTGGTACAGCACAGGCGGCGCCGCCTGCTTCACCGATTTGGCCGAAGGTTACCTTGGCGAAGGGACGTTGCAGGCACGGTACATTCGTGGCACTTTTGATGACAAGCCGTTCACGCTCGGCAAGTATGAGCACACTCGCATTCGCGTGGCGATCGCCGAACTGGCCGCCAACGGCGGCGCACCGATGGGGTTTTACACGCGATTCAAAGAACCCGAGGCGCTCACCGAGATCGTCCGTTACTACCAGTTCCTGAAACGGTACGACGACCTGTTCCGCGCGAACCGTCCGCAGTCGGAAGTTCTGCTGCTGTTCCCACGCCGCAAGATCCACGACGGTGATCTCGCGCCGTTGGAACGATTCCGCGAAAAGGGCCAACAACACCTTGACGATCACGTGCTGTTCGACATCCGCCCGGATGACAGCGTCACTCCGGAAATAGCGGTGACGTATCGACAAGTCATCTCGCTCGGCGACGCGGACAAAAAGGCGCCGCTGCCGGACGACCTCAGCCGCTTTGAAGCCCCGAAGACCGTGCGTGTCTCGCTGTCGAGACCTAACAAACTCAACGAATTGACGCTGCACTTTGTGAACTACAACCGCGAAGAGCCAAAGGAAAAGCGAAGCGCCGGCGGAGGCATCCAAGACGAGAAGCCAATCCCGGTTCAACCGTTCCGCATCGACCTGCTGTTGCCCGATGCTCGCCAAATCAGCTCCGTCGAATTCCTCACGCCGGAAAGCCCCGAACCGACGAAGCTCAGCTTTGAGCAATCCAGCCAGCGTCTGCGTTGCCGCGTCGAGAAGTTTCTCGTGTACGGTGTTGTGAGAATTCGGTAAGCTGGCACTCGTTCGGAGGACGACCGCTGAAAGACATTCTGCGGGAGTTATGCACCTCCTAAAGTACACAGTGCTGTGGATGCCGTCCGTGGAACGAGCGTTGGCCGAAATATTGAACTCTAGTAGTGCAGAATCCCGCGAACCACCGGGGCAAGCCCAGTGGGGTCGGTGGCAGTTGGGGGGAACGAGCGATGCGGCGTCGAGAGGTTCTTGCTGTTGGCGGCATGGCCGGGTTGACAGCGAGTCTGCCGGAGTGGTTGCAGGCTCAAGAGCGAGCGGGATCGCAAACGCCCGTCGAAGGTCGCGCGTTCGGCAAGGCGAAGCAGGTGCTGTTGCTGTTCCTTTCCGGCGGGCCGCCGCAGCATGAGACGTTTGATCCGAAGCCGGCCGCTCCGGCCGAGATTCGCGGGCCGTTCAATCCGATCAGCACTTCGGTGCCAGGGATTCACTTTTGCGAGTTGCTGCCGCGCACCGCGCTGCGAGCACATCGGCTGGCGGTCATCCGGTCGATGTTCACAAACAACAACATTCACGGCGGCAGTGGCTATTGGGTGCTGACAGGGAGACAACTGCAATCGGGTGACGGGGAGAATGCTCTGCCGGGCGATTGGCCGAACCTCGCGTCGATCGTCAAGCTGCTGCGGCCCAGCGAACGCTTGCCGGCACTCTCGGCGGTCACGCTGCCGGAGTTGTTCATTGGCAACGGCGGCAACATCGAGTCCGGGCAATTCGGCGGCATTCTCGGACCGCAGTGGAGCCCCGAACTCATCGAATGTAAGCCGGCCGACAAAGCGAAAAACTTTCAACTCGGTGGCATGTACGCGCCACGAGTTTCCGGTGAACAGATGAAACAACGAGCGACATTGCTCGATGCCCTTGGTCGTACTTTCGACGGTTCCCCGCGCAGCGCCGTCGTGCAGGTTCACGACAAAGTCACCCAGCAAGCGTTCGAGTTGCTGACATCGGGCGGCGCTCGGCAAGCGTTCAATTTACACGAGGAACCAGACTCGGTGCGCGACCGCTACGGCCGTTATCCGTGGGGTCAAAGCGTGCTGCTCGGCCGGCGGTTGATTGAGGCGGGTGTCCGCTTCGTCACGGTCAACTGGCCGCGCATCCCTGGCGACCGAGGTGTCGATAACCCGCTGTGGGACACGCACGCGCGCAACGCCGATCGCATGGAAGATGTGCTCGCACCGCAATTCGATGTCACGTTCGCCGCGTTGCTGGACGATCTGCAAGAGCGCGGCTTGCTCGATGAAACACTCGTCGTCGCTGTCGGCGAATTCGGTCGTACTCCGCGCATCAACGGCAACGCCGGCCGAGATCATTGGGGACCGGTGATGAACGCCGTGCTCGCCGGAGCCGGCATTTCAGGCGGCCAAATCTACGGCAGCAGCGACAAGCAAGGTGCCTATCCGGCCGCCGATCCCGTCAGCGCCGGCCATCTCGCCGCGACGATCTTTCATCTCGTCGGCATCAACACGCAGGGTACGTTTCGCGACAAAGTTGGCCGAGAACTCAGCATCACCGACGCCGAGCCGCTCTTCAAACTGCTCGGCGAAAGCCACGAGCGCGCATTGTCCCGCCCCCTCTCCCCCTGGGAGAGAGCTGGGGTGAGGGAGCCATCGAGCAACAGTCTCACGTTGCATCACCAACCGCCCGCGCCCGACCTCGCTCGTGTTCCGCCGTTCCGCGAAGGCTCGCTGCGACATCCCGAATTCACGGCCACCGAGTCACTGCTCCCCGCCGACGCTCCCGCCAGCCCGAAGGGTTGGAGAGCCTCGCCGCTCGTCGATCCGATCACCAGCGGCTTCGGAGTCCGACTGCTTCAGAACAACGCCGCGCTCGGCCTGTGGCCGAATCGCGCCGCTGAAAACGCCGCGATCCCGGCGGAAGCTCAAGCGAATTTGGCTCAACAAATCCTCGACCCCCAAGCCGGATACTACACAGTCAAGGCGATCATTGGCGGCGATGGCTCGACTCGCGAAGCGTTCGAGCAATTCTTCCTCAAGCACTTTCGCTGCCGCCTGACGCTGTTCCGCTTCAACGAACCCTCGAAGTCGGCACTGAAGCGCACGGAACTCGCGTCGGTGGAATTCTCACCAACGTGCCTCGACCCGCGGCAGCCGACCTGGCAAACCATCACCCTCGAAAGGCAACTCGCCCCGGCTGCGCTGGGCGCGAATTTTTCCTTCGGCCTGGGCATCGGCGTCGCGCTGCACATCGAACGCAAGACCGACGGCCCGCTGCCCATCATCGTCGAACTTGGCGATGCCTTCTTGCGAGTCCAGCGGATCGACGTGCATTTCCAAGGCTGGCAAATCGCCTGATTGGTTTGCTCATTGCCGAGGCCACGACGCAGAAGATGATTGGCAACGGCAAGGTCGTGCTCTCGGTCGTCACGTCCGAGATGATGGCACCCCACCGGGCTTGCCCCGGTGGCTCGCGGGATTCTGCACTACTTCAGAGCACAGTGAATCGACTCGTGCAGAATCCCGACCCCGGTCTGAGGCGAAGCCTCGCTGGAGTCTCTCGGTTGCCCGCCGTAATCTGGCTCCATCGCAAAGGCATGAAGTCATCGCAACGATCGGCAACAGAATCTCGGAAAGACTTCTCATGAGCAGCACCAGAGCCACGCAAGATCGAGTCATCCGCGTCTTCGTCTCCTCCACGTTCCGCGACATGCAGGCCGAGCGGGATGAGTTGGTTCTGAAAATCTTCCCGCAGCTTCGGCGGCTGTGCGAAGAGCGTGGCGTGGCGGGGGGTGAGATTGATCTGCGCTGGGGCATCACCGAAGAGCAGTCGGAGCGCGGCGAGGTGCTGCCGATCTGCCTGGAAGAGATCAAACGCTGTCGGCCGTACTTCATCGGGCTGCTGGGCGAGCGTTACGGCTGGATTCCGACGGCCATCTCCGACGAAGTTCTCGAACGTGAACCGTGGATCAAGCGGCACTCCGACGGTGCCGACGCCAACAAAAAAAAAATCGGTCACGGAGTTGGAGATCCTGCACGGGGTGCTCAACAACCCGGAGATGGCCGACCACGCCTTCTTCTACTTCCGTGACCCGACATTCATCGACAGGCTGTCGGCGGATCAGAAGCAAGAGGATTTTGTTTCGGAGAACGACCAGAGTCTCCAGAAGTTGAACCGACTCAAGGACGACATCCGGCAGCAGCACCGCGAAGGGAAGCTGAAGTACGAGCCGCGTGAGAACTACCGGAACGAGAAGTCTCTGGGTGAGCTGGTGCTGGCCGACTTCACCGCGCTGATCAATACGCTGTACCGGAAGGAGGACGAGCCATCGCCCCTGCAACGCGAGCGGATGGATCAAGACGCCTTCGCTCGCAGCCGAGCGGGCATCTACATTGGTCGGCAGGAGTATTTCGACCGGCTCGACGCCCACGTCGCGAGCGATGCCTTTCCATTAGTCGTGCTGGGAGAATCGGGCAGCGGCAAATCGGCCCTGCTGGCCAACTGGTTTCTCGATCGCTTCCCACCCTCAACCAGCGACTCTCAACCCTCAACCCCTTTCGCCCTGCTCCACTTCATCGGAGCCTCACCTGACAGTGCCAACGCCACCGGTCTGTTGCGGCGCATCATGCTGGAGCTAAAGGAGCGGTTTGACCTGCCGGACGATGTCCCGGCGCAGGCCGACAAGATCCGTGAAGAGTTCCCCAACTGGCTGACGAACGTGGCGACGCGAGGCCCGATCGTGCTGGTCCTCGACGCTTTGAACCAGTTGGAAGACGTTGACGCCGCGCCCGACCTCAGCTGGCTGCCGCGCGTCTTTCCGAAGAACTGCCGCGTCATCGTCTCGACGCTGGAGGGCCGCAGTCTGACCGCCATCGAGCAACGCGGCTGGCTCCAATCCACGCCGCCGCTCCAGGTTCATCCGCTCGATGAACCCGAGCAGCGGCGGTTGATCCACGACTTTCTGAAGCAGTACACCCGCGACCTGGGTTCAGCCCGCACCGACTTGGTGGCCCGCGCCCCTCAGACCGCCAATCCGCTCTACCTACGCGTCCTACTGAACGAACTCCGCGTCTTCGGCCGGCATGAGCAGTTGGGTGACGAGATCAACCGGTATTTGGAGGCGAAAGACGCTCGCGAACTGTACGGCAAGGTGATCGCCCGCTGGGAGAAGACATATTCCGAGGGAATCAACCTGGTGCGAGACACCCTCTCGCTGATCTGGGCCGCGCGACGCGGGCTTTCGGAATCCGAACTGCTGGAAGCCCTCGGCCAACTTGACCACCCACTCCCGCGAGCGGTCTGGTCTCCACTGTTCTTGGCCATGTCCGATGCCCTCGTCGCCCGCAGCGGCCTGCTGACCTTCGCCCACGACTTCCTCCGCACCGCGGCGCGTGACGCCTACCTGCCCGATGAGCCACAACAACAGACCGCTCATCGGCAATTGGCAGAATACTTCCAGCAGCAACAAAATTGGACCGACCGCAAACTCGACGAACTCCCCTGGCAACTGGCCGCCGCCCACGAGTGGCAAGCCCTACATGACGCGCTCACTGAACAGGAATGCTTTCTTGGCCTTCAGCAACGCAACGAATACGAACTGATCGGCTACTGGCTTCCGCTCAAACCCCAATTCGATCTGGCCGCCAGCTACACGGCCGCCTTCGCCCGCTGGTCGCAGGATCAGCCAGTGTCGCCCGAGTTGGCCTTGGTAGCGAATGATCTCGGGTTTTTCTTGAAAACAGCCGCGTGCCATTCCGCTGCCGAGCCGCTTTATCGTCGCGCGCTGGCCATCGACGAGCAGTCCTTGGGGGGCCAGCACCCCAACGTCGCCCGCGACTTCAACAACCTGGCGGCGTTGCTCCAGGCCACCAACCGACGGGCCGAGGCCGAGCCGCTGATGCGCCGCGTTGAGTCCATCTTTGAGAAGTCCCTTGGGGAAAACCATCCCAACGTAGCGACCTGTCTGAACAATCTGGCGGCGTTACTCCAGGACACCAACCGGCTGGCCGAGGCCGAGCCGTTGTTGCGCCGCGCACTGGCCATCTTGGGAGAATCCCTCGGGGCGGAACATCCCCTGGTCGCCACAACGCTGAATAACCTAGCGTCGTTGCTCCAGGACACTGACCGGCTGGCCGAGGCCGAGCCGCTGATGCGCCGCGCGCTGGCGATACTCGTAGAGTTTCGGCGCAGTACAGGACACGAACATCCGCATTTCAAGAGGCTCGAGGCGAATTTGCGCCAACTGATAGGCACGAGAGTCATCAAAACCGGCTGCGCCTGGTTGATGATTGTCATGGTTTTTGCAATCGTGGCAGGCACCGTGTGGTGGTGGTTGTCGTAACAGCAGAACAATGCAGACGTACCGTATCCGAGCCGCTAATGCGCCGTGCGCTGGTCATCGACGAGCAGTCCTACGGAGCCGAACACCCCAGAGTCACCGTCCACCTGAACAACCTGGCGGCGTTGCTCCAGGCCACCAACCGGCTGACTGAGGCCGAGCCGCTGATGCGCCGGCATTTCGAGATTTTCTTGAAGTTCACACAAGCCACCTGGCATCCGCACCTCCAGGCGGCGGTTGGAAACTACGCAAGACTGTTGCAGGCGATGGGTATGAACGACTCTAAAGTCCACGAGCGGCTGAACGATTTGCTTGAGGAATACGGGATGTCCCTCGGTTGACCGGATGACTTGAGCACCGACATCGATCGCTTTGGGAGTGCGGGGGCTTGACCCCGCTTTGGAACTTTTCGGGCGCAGCCCGCACAGCCCTTTCGTCGTCGCCGGATCCAAAGAAAGTCGCTGCGCGACAATTCCAAAGCTCCGTCGAGCCGGAGCACTCCCAGAGGCGAGTGTTCTTGCGGGTGGAACGCTGCCTGTCCCATCAGTGCCGAACTCGCGCACGGCGGTCTTCACGCGGAGCGATGAAGGCGACATTCGACTTGTTTCCGGCTCTGGAAAAGCGGCTGCGGGAATCAACCGGGGTCTGGCATTTCAGAATTCAGAATTGGCCGAGCGCGACGCGGAACTCGACGAAAACTCCGCTTCGGCCAATTGTGAATTGTGAAGTGCCTGACCCCCGTCGGGAACACGGCTCATCCTGTTCAACGCCGACTTTGTGCGAGTCGCCTGGAGGTGTTTCGCCAACCGCGTTCGTGACTCCAGTCCGCAGCTTGGAGACGCCGCGACACACCGGGGTCAGGCACTTCACAATTCACAATTGGCCGACGGGATCTCTGCGACGACCACCGCGGTCGCGCGTCGGCCAATTCTGAATTCTGAAGTGCCAGACCCCTGCCTCAACGTGACTCGGTCAGCAGACCAAGCGGGTGGCGATGAAGGCAACATTCGACTTGTTTCCAGCTCTGGAACAGTGGCTGCGGGAACAAGCTCGGCCGCAGGAGCGGGAGTCGCTGGTCAAACAGATGTTGCTTGCGTGATGGGGAGCTCGTAGGCTCAATGCCGTCGTGACCGCGTTCGGCGAGTGGTTGGAACAGGATTCCCCGGCTGTGATGCAAGAACCTTATGTCCGCGAAGACAACGGGGCCTTCCGTGTGGGTGAAGCGGATGTCTCGTTGGATTCCATCGTCATCGCGTTTCAAGATGGACTGGCCCCGGAGGCCATTCAACTTCAGTATCCGGTGCTCACGCTGGAGGAAGTTTACGGCGCGATCACGTACTACCTGGCCAATCAGGAAACCGTGGATCGGTACTTGGCTCAGCAAGCCCAATTCTGGGAGGAGCTGCGGCGATCCGGCGAACGCACTCCCAATCCAGTTGTCACGCGACTCCGACCGATTCGTCATGCAGCGGCTGAGGAACTCGCATGAGCCGCCAGCGCTTTCTGGCGGACAACGACTTGATGGACCAGATCGTTCTGGGCGTGCTGCGTCGTGAGCCATCCATCGTGATCACGCGTCTGCGCGAAGTCGGACTCGCGAAGGCTCCCGACACGAGCGTGCTGGAGTTCGCGGCGCGCGAGCGATTCATCGTGGTTTCTTTCGCACGATGTCAACACGATGCGAGGTGCGGCGGTCGCACGCCTCAACGATGGTCAGAAAATGGCCGGTCTGTTGCTGGTGCATCAACGCTCACCGCAGGCCCAAACGATCGACGATCTGATTCTAATTGGAATTGCCAGCGACGACGCCGAATGGGTTGGCGAAATCCGATTCTTGCCTTTGTGAGTGAACGCGGAACGATGAAGGCGGCAATCGACTTGTTTCCGGCTCGGGAAAAGCGGCTGCGGGAAGCAACCGGGGTCTGGCATTTCAGAATTCAGAATTTCCGAATTCGCTCGCCGTGACGCGTGCCAGCGACACGAGATGATGCCACCGTGCCGAGGACATCTCGGATGTGCAAGATCGTATGATGCCCGGTATCGTCGGCGGAACGCCATCGCTGGCGACGGGATCTTGAATCATTCAAAACCTTCGGTGGGATTCGACCATGATCTTGTTTGCACGCCCGCGTTTCGTGATCGAGACCTTTGCGGCAATGTGCATCGTCGCGCAGCCGGCCCTGGTTCAGAGCGCGGACACGTCCCTGCCGGCGGTGACCGTGAATAGCGGCCAGGCACAGCTCTTTGTGGACGACGACCTCATCGCCACTCAAGTTGGTCTGAAACGCACGCTGCGACAGCCCAGGAAGGATCGCGGCGGAAACGAGCCGTTGATCGCGATCGATGAAGAATTTGGCGACACGAAAGCGACGCTCGAAGCGAACGGCACAATTCTTTACGATCCCCGGCTCAAGAAATGGGTGATGTTCGCGCTGGCCTTTGCGTCGAATTGGGCGGGAGATTCAGCAGATCGCGTCCGGCTCTATCGCTTCACTTCACCTGACGCCGTGAACTGGACGAAAGGGGATGACGGCCTGCCGCAGCGTATGGCTATCGACCTCTGCGATCCCAAGAGCAACACCAGCGCGACAAACATCGACCTGTTCTCTTGCACGTACGATGAGACGGATACGGCGAATCCGTACCAGGGCTGGCTCTTTTTTGCCAACTGGGGCCAGGGGCGCGAGGGAACGTACTTTGTGCAGTCGACGGACGGCAAGAACTGGAAGCGCGGGCCGCAGGTGCTCGTAGCCGGCTCGCGGACAATCGAGCAGGACGACCGCACGATGAACGGCACGGGGGACGACACGACGTTCTATCACGATCGGGTGGCGAATCGATTCCTGGGATGTCTCCGCTGGGCCAGCGCCACAGACGTCGAGAACACCAACCGCTTGCGCTCACGCGGATTCCTGTTCACGGAACGGCTCGATCAACCCATCGATCTCACGCAGATCAGCAAGTTGAACCTCATTCCTGAAGGGGCGATGCGCAATGGCGATCTGCCGACCGATGAGTACTATTCATCCACCGCGTGGCGCTACGGTTCGTTTTGGCTGGGTGGGTTGCGCATCTGGCACAGCCGGGACGATTACCCGTATTCTGCGAGCGGCTGCGCCTTTCTCAAGCTCGTTGTCAGCCGCGATGGCCTCCACTGGAAGAAGGTGCCCTTCCAGAACGAGGCCGGCGATCCGGAGGTCTTCATTCGCAACGGAAAAGAAGGGGATAACAACGGACGCAATGACGGCGGCTACATGACGGAATTCTCGAATGCACCGCTGCGAATCGGCAACGAACTGGTCTTCTACTACGGCGGCAGTTCTTGGGGCAAGAACCATCCTCGGCCATACCGAGTCAGTGGCGGCGGCATGCTGCTGAAGAAAGAGTCGTTTGACCGCGATCCAGGTTGGTTGGGTGTCAACAATCGCTCCGCCACCACGCGTGACCCGATCAAGATTCGCCAGGACTTCGGCTACAGCCCTAAGACAGCCCATGCCGGTGGTCGCTTGCCGGGCGAGTTCGGTGGGTTCGTCACTCCCGCTGGAGAAGCCGCGTTTTACGGCAAAGTGCTCGATCCGGCGAGACTTGACCAGCCGCTGAGCGCTACGGGGACAATGATCGTCGGCAAGGGTGGAACGCACCTGCTGCTCGGCTTTTTCAATTCGCGCACCGTCAACGAGTGGCGAACGCCCAATACCATCGCGATCCGACTCAACGGACGCGGCGAAAAGTTCTTCGCCTATGTCGAGTACTGCACTTCGAAATGGCGCGCCGGCGGCGATACCACGCCGTTTCCTTCGGTCACCGATCCTCAAACCGGCCGCTGGAACCTCATCGGTTATCCGTGCAATGAGACTGTCCGGTGGACGCTGACTTATGATCCGCAGGGGAACGAGGGCAAAGGGTC
>CAYSHJ010001262.1:0-2822 GCA_964430385.1 uncultured Planctomycetaceae bacterium | reverse complement strand
ACTGCCGGCATTACGGCGTTCTACATGTTCCGGCTGTGGTTCTACACGTTCCTCGGCAAGCCGCGCGATCAGCACTTGCACGAGCAAGTGCATGAATCGCCGTGGGTCATGACGGGTCCGCTGCTGTTGCTCGCCGTGCTGGCCGCCGGCTGTGCGATGGGTGGTGAAGGCGGCGCGCTGTACCGGATGCTTAGTCACAGCGAGCCGACTGGCGTCGGCGCGGGACTGGTCGGAGCCGGAACAGTGTCATTGCCGGGACACGCAGCGGTACATGACGTGCATTCGACAGCCGGCTCAGTGGCTCTGCTCGCCGCGTTCCTCGGGATGACGATCGCCTACCTGGTTTACGGAGTTGGTGTCGTGAATCCCGACGAGATCAAGCAGCAAGCGCGAGCCGTGCATGCCTTTCTCGTGAACAAGTGGGGCTTCGACGACCTGTATGACACGATATTCGTTCGTCCGGCGCATTTGGTGGCTCGGTTCGCGGCGGCCATCGACAAGTTCGTGTTGGACGAGATCCTGCACACGCTGGTTCGCTGGGGAATCGTCGTATCCACGTGGGATCGCAAGTTCGACGAAGGCGTCGTGGACGGCTTCGTCAATCTCATGGGTAATTCGACCTACTCGCTGGGCCTTAGCCTGCGAAGTTTCCAAACCGGTCACATTCGCCAATATGTGACGTTCATCGCGGGCAGTGTGGTAGTGCTCTTCGTGTTGTTGATTATCTTTTTCCCGAAGGGGTAGGTTTCACAATCAGATTCGAGACGACCATGTTTAGTCCTGAAACGTTATCGAGCTGGATCATCTTCCTGCCGACGATCTTCGCCTTTTTCTTGATCTTCTTCGACACGAAGGCGGTTGAGGCAATGCGGATTTGGTCGCTCGCGGGGACTATCGTCACGTTCTTTTTGACGCTGGTATTGGCGGGGCAGTTCAATCCGGCGGATCCGGGCATTCAAGGCCAGGTCAACATACCCTGGATTGCAAGTTGGAATATCAACTACCAGCTTGGCTTTGACGGCATCAGCTTGCCGCTCGTGATGTTAACGAGCTTCGTGTGCCTGCTATCCATGCTGGCGTCTTGGAATATTCAGAAGCAGGTGAAGGGTTACTTGATCCTGTTCCTGGTGCTGGAGACCGGCATGTTGGGCGTGTTCCTGGCGCTCGACTTCTTCCTGTTCTACGTATTCTGGGAAGTGATGCTGCTGCCGATGTACTTCCTGATCGGCGTCTGGGGCGGACCGCGTCGCGAGTACGCCGCCATGAAATTCTTCCTTTACACGCTGGCCGGCAGTGTGCTGATGCTGATCGCCATATTGATGCTCTATTTCGGGAGTGCTAACGCTGGTCAAATCGGTTCGTTTGACTTGATGCACTTGACCGCCTTGGCTGAAAAGGGTGACGTCTTTAGTCCCGGCTTGCAGATCGCGGCATTCGTCCTGCTGTTCATCGGCTTCGCCATCAAAGTGCCGACGTTCCCGTTTCACACATGGTTGCCTGACGCTCACGTCGAGGCTCCCACGCCGATCAGCATGATTCTGGCGGGCGTTCTGTTGAAGATGGGTGGCTATGGCATCATTCGTATCGCGTTTCCGATCTGTCCGTACGGCGCGCAATACGCGGCCTATGCGCTGGTAGCGATCGGCGTCGTGAGCATCGTCTACGGCGGGTTCGCGGCACTGGCTCAGACGGACTTCAAACGGCTGGTGGCTTATAGCTCAGTCAGCCACATGGGTTATGTACTGGTGGGTATCGCCGTGTGGAAGATCTCGGAAGTTAACGGCGCGGCGATCGGACGCGACTACTGGCTGATGGGCATGAGCGGCGCGATGTTCCAAATGATCGCTCATGGCATCTCTTCACCGGGCATGTTCTTTATGGTTGGCGTGATTTACGACCGAGTGCATCATCGCGACCTGAATCAGTTTGGCGGCTTGGTGGGATTGATGCCGATGTACTCGGGCATGGCGGCGGTGATCTTCTTCGCCGGCCTGGGCCTGCCCGGCCTGTGCGGATTCATCGGCGAAGTGTTCGTTGTGTTGAGCGCCTGGAACTACTCGAAGGTCTTGGCGATCGTCGCCGCCAGTGGTGTGATTTTGACGGCCGGCTACATTTTGTGGACGTTGCAACGCGTGTATCTCGGCCCCGAATACAAAGGGCCGCACCCCGAGTTGATCACTCCCATGAATGGGCGCGAAAAAACCATCGGCTGGGCGTTGATCATTCCCGCGATCGCTCTGGGTGTTCTGCCGAACCTCGTCTTCAACATGACGAATGATTCGATGGAGAAGCTCGTGCAGGGTCTCGATAAGGGCTACCAGAACACTCATATGCTGAAATCCCCCGTGCAGACGACACTGAAATAACGACGAAGCCACGTCATGAATGAAATTGGAACTCTGGTGTCTCGGCTGTTGGACGAAACGACGCAAACGTCGGTCGGCCTGTTCGCGCCGGAACTGGTGCTGAGCGGCACGATCGTGCTGATGCTGTTACTGCGAGTGTTCCCGTTGCTGGATCGCATTCCCGCGCAGTGGATCGCCTTGCTGGGAGCTGTCTGTTCGTTTGCTTTATCGCTGGGCCAATTCGACCGGTTGGTCGAAGGATGGATGCACACTGGATCGTTCACCGGGTTGGAAATGATCGATCACTATTTAAGTGTCATTCTGCGTCCCTTCACGTCATCGCATCCGCAGTCATTCTTCACCGGCTTGCTGATGTTCGATCAGTTCGCCGTCTTCTTCCGCATGTTTCTGAGCCTGTTTGTCATCCTGACGATCACGCTGACGGTCCTCACGGGTATCCCAGATCGCGAGGATGGC